>CAZSPO010000621.1:0-2045 GCA_964608775.1 uncultured Chthoniobacterales bacterium
ACGCGTTGCAGTTGCGGGAGGCGCCAGGCGCGATGCGATGGCGAGCTGTTGAGGAGGGCGATCACGGGGGAAGAAGTTGCCGGCTAGGAGGAAGATGCGGCGGCGTGTCCGCTCTGAGCGTGGTGGGCCGCGTATTCTGCCGCGTAGCGTTCGCGAACTTGGCGGAGGTATTTAAGACGCTCCTCGCGGCTCATTGCGTTGAGTTTGCGGCTGGTGGCCTCCCGCCATTTTCGGGATTCGGCCACGGCATCAAAGGTTTTCGTCTTGGTTTCCATAGATCAACTCCAGTGGGCTTATTATACGGATGGTTCGGTATCCCTGCAAAAGGTTGACTGCATTAAAGCCGGTTTCACGTTGCACGCTGACCAAGTGCCGGAAGTTCCAACTCACCAAAAGGTTGAGGCCGGACACCGTGCTGGCCGCAACATGGCGGGCATCGTCTTCGTATTTTGCGGTGACAACGCCTTGAGCGACGTAGGCCGCTGCCAGAGCGTCCATTTCATCGGTAGTCTCGATCAGCGTTTCGGGCGGGAACGTGGCGAGGAAGAGGTTTCGAACCGGCTCGGGAGCACCTTCTATTTCCTCGGTGGTCACGTCGGAACAGATGAACCGCCACAGTCCGCTTTCCATCTGCCGCCAAAGCTCCTGGGTGGGCTGCTTCCACTCGTCGTCGAAGTAGCCGCCCAGAACCGAGGTGTCCAGATAGAGGGTCGGTATGCGCATAAGCTAAACCTACAGGGTTTTGATGCCTCTGACGAGGCGGGTTTTCAGCGGTTCCCGGGCTGCTGCGTGTTGGGGGGCGGGCCTGCCCCCCATGCACGACCTCGTGCGAAATTGAAACAGAGAGTGCGGGTTCTGGAAGTCGCTTAAAAGCAGGGGGTTGCGGATTTCGTGGAAATGGATGGTGGGGGTTCACCATGTTGTCTGAACGGCGAAACTGACGCCGTTGGTTAACGGGATCGCGGGAATTTGCTCTCGGCTGACGCGGGATTTTCGGCGGATGGGCTCGCCTGATCGCGGGAGATGGCTCTCCAGCGAGGTGCAAAAATTCGGTTCCATCGAAGCAACTGGCTGGGATTTCCTGATTTCGGGTGAGATCGGCCTTTCGCATCCTGTCAGCTCATTGGGGTCGATTCTACAATTCAGTGAGACCGCACCAGGGCTTGGGCCATGTGCCGATCCACGTGATCCCGTTTCCAGGGCGTGGCGCTCCACCTGATCCTGGCGAAGTCGCCGGCAAGGCGCAACTGGGCGGCCTGCTTCGGCACGATTCGCGTCGGGCTGCTTGATTTTCTGGAACGCAATTTGCGCATTCTTTGGCCCTTTTGATCACTCTCCCTCGACGATTTACGATGGAACCCAATTTTTTGCACAGGACGCGAGGGAACGCTACCTCAAGAGCGGCATGGGCAAGCGCTATCTGAAAACCCGCCTCAAAGATTACCTAGAGGGGCCGACCCCGTTAGAAAGCCTTTGGCTTTCTAACGGGGTGGTCGAAACAGGGGGCGAGGAAGGAAAGTTCACCATGGAAGAGCATGAAGAGGGAGCAGGTGTGGCGGATGTCTTTTTAAACCTTCATGCTCTTCATGTTGCTTCATGGTGAAACTAGAATTTGAAACGTCACAAACAGCTTTGGGAGCAGATTCGTTCGTTCGAGAACATTGAGGCAGCCGCACGGGAAACCCTGCTAGGGAAGCGCTGCAAGCCCGCCGGGGCGAGGTTCTTTGCTGAGTGGGAACGGCAAGTGGTATGTCTGGAGCGGGAACTTTGAATTTGTGCGGCGAGAAGATCGTCCTTGCCCCGCAAGGTCAACCTTAAGAATATCCCGAGAATTCTTCGTCGCTTGTGGATGCCCTCGCTAGATTGTTTCTGATCAGCTTCCTGTGGGTTCTCCTGCTTTTGCCGCAGCAAAGCCACGCCCTCCACGTCGACGCGCTGCAACCCCTCACCACCACCACCTGGCTCCGGGTTACCAATGACGAAGCGCCCGCCGACATTTGGGGGTTGGTCGAACTCCAACTCCATTGTCTCAACGGTCAAATGGG
>CAZSPO010000622.1:0-540 GCA_964608775.1 uncultured Chthoniobacterales bacterium
TCGGCGGTTCGACATTTGGTGGTGGCGGGGGAACCGGGCGGTTCGTTGACCGCAGTCCGCACTGCCATCGGAGCCCTCTGGCCAGGGGCGGCGGTCCATGATCACCATGGGATGACCGAGGTCGGTCCGGTCACCGTGCCGTGCCCCTCGGGTCGATGCGATTTGCGGGCGTTGGAAGAAGATTACCTGGTGGAAGTGCTCGATCCCGAGACGTTGAAACCGGTCGCCGCCGGAGAGATGGGGGAGTTGGTGCTGACCAATCTTGGGCGGGCCGCCATGCCGGTCTTGCGTTATCGGACGGGCGACCTGGTCCGGCTGCTGGCCCGGGAGGAGGGGGCGAGGGACGCCCGGCGGTTCATTGGATTTGCTGGCGGTATTTTGACTCGTCGGGATGACATGGTCGTGGTGCGTGGCGTGAATCTTTACCCCGGCTCCGTGGATCAGGTGCTCCGGCGCTTTCCCCAAATCGTCGAATACCGGGTGGTGATTCAGACCGAACGGGGCATGCGGGAAGCGGCGGTCCTGATCGAATGCGCCCCG
>CAZSPO010000622.1:550-2037 GCA_964608775.1 uncultured Chthoniobacterales bacterium
GACGGCCCAGGAGCGGCGCGGTCGGTGGAGGAGGCGCTCGGGTCTGCCTTTGGGCTTCGGATGCCGGTGAAAGCGGTGGCACCCGGAACCTTGCCGCATTTCGAAATGAAGGCGAACCGTTGGACGTTCGAGCCAAACTCGGACCGTTAATCGCCCTGTTTATGATTACCTTGGAACAAGTCACAAAATCTTACCCGTCCGGCGAGCGCGCCCGGCTGACTGTGTTGCGGGAATGCGACTGGTCGTTGGAAGTGGGCCAGAGCGCGGCAGTCATCGGCCCATCCGGTTCGGGCAAAAGCACCCTGCTCCATTTGCTAGGCGGGCTCGACCGTCCGGATAGCGGGCGGGTGGTCGTGGGCGGGATGGAGCCGGGGGCGTTGGATGAACCGGCAGCGGCGGCGTTCCGTCGGGAAAAGGTCGGGTTTGTGTTTCAATCGCACCATTTGCTCCCCCAACTCACGGCGTTGGAGAATGTGCTGCTCCCCGTGCTCGCGGGCGGCGGGCGGCGAGATGCGGCGGCGGGGCGGGATCGGGCGGTTGCGTTGTTGGAACGGGTCGGGCTTGGTAACCGTCTCGATCATGAACCCGGCCGGTTGTCGGGCGGAGAATGCCAGCGGGTAGCGGTCGCCCGGGCGTTGGTCCGGGAACCGCACCTGCTCCTGGCGGATGAACCGACCGGAGCGCTCGACTCGGAAACCGCTCTGGCGCTCGCCGATTTGCTCTTCTCCTTGAACACCGAGTCCGGGCTGACCCTGGTGCTCGTCACCCATGCCCCCGCCCTTGCCGAACGGGCCGGGGCGGTATTCCGGTTGGAATCCGGTCGACTTCTGCCCGCATGAAGGCCGCGTGGTTCAGCCGCCGCAGCCGCTGGTATTTCCGGGCGAACCACCTCGCCTTCGCCGCCTGCCTAGCCGTCGCCTCGGCGGTCATCACTGGGGCGCTGTTGGTGGGGGACGCGGTGCGGGCGAGTTTAGCTAACCGGATGGCGCTGCGACTGGGGGAGATTGGCTCGGTCTTGATGACCGAAGACCGGGCGTTTCGGTCGGCATTGGCGACCGATTTGGAGGCCGTCGGCATCGGAGCCCCGGTGGCGGCGGTGCTGGCGGTGCAAGGGGTGGTGGCCGATCCGTTTGGCGGTCAGGAAGCTCCGGGCACTTTGGTGCTGGGGGTGGACGACCGGTTTTGGGAATTCGCCCCAGGGGGGGCACCCCCGCCCGGTTGGGATGCGGGCGGGTTGTTTGGTAATCCGGCGTTGCTCGCGGCGTTGGGCGGCGAGCGGCCAAAGGGAGAACTTGTCCTTCGCACCGCTAAACCGGGTGATTTGCGGCGAGAGGTGGCGGCAGCGCAAACGGCGGCATTCAGCGGGTCAGGCCGTATCCGATGGGGGGGTCTGCTGGAAGAGGCGACCTTTGCGAGGTTTGGGTTGACGACCGATCCTGGGGCGACGCCGGTGGCCATCTTGCCGCTGGCGACTTTGCAGGAGCTGC
>CAZSPO010000623.1:0-1750 GCA_964608775.1 uncultured Chthoniobacterales bacterium
GGCAACCGTTAGCGTCGCCCGACGGCGGAATGCGGTTGGTGTTGGCTGTGACGCGTGGGGAAAATCCGGATGCGCGTCAATGCCAATTGCTCATGGATGAAGTGCGGAGCTTCATTGCCGCGCAACGGGAGCGGCTGGGGTCGGATGCGCCGACGATCCATGTGACGGGGCGCACCCCATTTGTGGCCGAGATTTCGCGGAGCATGGAGCGGGATATTTTGGTGACCCTGGGAAGTTCGGCGTTGTTGATCACGTTCCTTTTTTACTTGGCATTCGGTCGGCTCTCACCGCTTGGCGGGATCGGGGCCGTGCTGCTGCTCGCCTGCGTGACCGCCCTGGCGGCGGGGGCGCTGATTTTCGGGACGTTGAACGTGTTGACCGTCGGGTTTTGCGCGATTTTGCTGGGGTTGGGGGTGGATTTTGGGGTGCTGCTTTATGCGCGTTACCAGCAAAACCTGAGCGAGGGCCAGTCCCGTCGAGTTGCAATCACCGCCTGCCTGCGGGAGTTGGGTCCCAGCATTCTTTACGGAGCGGGAACGACCGGGTTTGCTTTCCTGACTTTGATTTTTAGTGAATCGGTCGGGTTTACCCAGCTCGGCACCTTGATCGCGATCGGGGTGCTGGCTTGCGCGATTTTGATGTTGGGACTCTTGTTTTTGTTTATTCGGAAACCGGCCACCCCCCGTTGGCGAGACCCGCTATATCGAGGGGTGCTAGCGGTGTTGCACCGGTGGCAGGCGCATCCGAGGGTGGCAGCGCTGGTGGCGCTGGTGGTGTTTGGCGGGTTCTTGGCGATCGCCATTTCCCCCCGACCACCGATTCCGTTTGATGCGGATCCGCGGTCAATGGAACCGACCGTGAGCGAGGCGGGGAGTGCGTTGCGATTGATTGAGGAGGAGATGGGGCGGAATGGGGAACCGTTTATCGTGATGGTAGAAGCGCCCGACGCGGCCGAGTTTCACGACCGTTGGCAGCGCGTGCATGGGCGGCTGGAGCAGCTTCGGGAAGCGGGGGTGATTCGGAGCTTTTATTCACCGGCTCCGATGATTTCGCCGCCGGGTCGATTCAGGGAGAATGCGTTGCGGGCCACCGATTTTTTTGCTTCGCACCCGGATTGGGAGGGGGCGATTCGCAGGGTGTTACAGGAGACCGGGTTTAATCCGGAGGGGTTTGGGGGGGCGTTGGATTTGGTCGGATTCATTCGGCGCCTTGGTGCCGGGGAGCAGGCTCCGGATTGGCATGGGTTGCTGCCGACGGATTCGAGCTGGCTTTTCTTGATTGAACGTTATTTTGCGCAGACGCCGAATTTAGGGGTGGGATTTGTCACTCCGACCGAACCGATTGACACGCCGGCTGAGGCCCAGGCGATGCGGGAGGCCATCGAGGCGGCGGGAGCTCCGGTGGTGCTGACCGGGTGGAGTTATACCCTGATGGATTTGGTTCCATGGACAAAACGGGAGTTGGTCACTTTAACCGGGCTGGTGCTGGGAGCGATTGCCGTATTGCTCGGTCTTTCTTACCGCGAATGGCCTTGTTGGTGGGTGCATGTGGCTGGGTTGTTGCTGGCTTTTGGGGGGATGATGGCGACGCTGAAACTGCTGGATCAACCGATCACCCTGCTCAATGTGCTGGCGTTCCCGTTGGTGCTGGGGGTCGGGGTGGATTACGGGCTGCACACCCTGCTTTCCTTGCGCGGGTCGGGAGGGGATATGCGGCATGTGGCGGTGGTATTGAAATCGGTGTTGCTGGG
>CAZSPO010000623.1:1760-2030 GCA_964608775.1 uncultured Chthoniobacterales bacterium
GGGGGCTGACCACCGTGGCGGGGTTCGGCTCGTTGGCGTGGTCGAATAATCCTTCCCTGAGCGGGCTCGGCATTGTCTGTGCCATTGGGGTGACCTGGTGCTTGGCTGTGACGGTTTGTTTCGTTCTACCGATGTATCTCTGGACCCATCCCGCATTGCGCAAGAAGCAGGAACCGACCGATGACGAACAACCGGTGGTATCACCCCGCGGTCTTTGAACAGGCCGCCGGCCTCACCCGCTTTCTCGGGCGGGAAGGAGCCCGCGCGTTA
>CAZSPO010000624.1:0-2023 GCA_964608775.1 uncultured Chthoniobacterales bacterium
CGGCCGGGGCTCTGGCTCATACCATTCCGGGGGATCTGCCGGTTTTTGACCGGGTCGAAATTGAGGCGCTGGCGGGCGGAGACTGTGGGACCCGAGTCGCGAGGTAACGTTCGATGATTCATCAAACCGGGCCTGTTTTTGTGAACGATTGGGGGGCGAGCTGGGAGAAGGCGGACGACAACCAGAAGTATGATTTCCCAAACGTTGGAAACGTTTTAGATTAGAAAAAATGTGTTTGCCCTTCCCATTTCGCCCCCTTCTCTGGCCCGCCCTCCTGGTTGTCATCACCCCGATGCTTCAGGCGGCTGAACCCGACCGGACGACGTATGAAGCGGTGGTCGCGCCTTTCCTAAACCGTTACTGCGTGGAATGCCATGGGCCGGTCGAATCCAAAACCGGGTTTCGCGCTGACCAGATGGTGCCCATTGAGAACAGTGTGATGGCAGCCGCCTGGTTGGATGTCTCCGACCAGATTGGCCTGGGAGATATGCCGCCAGTGAAGCACGCGAACCAGCCGACCCCTGAGGAAGTGGAGCCGGTGTTGGATTGGATTCACGCCGAGTTGGTTCGGGCGAAAGAGGTTCTGGCAGGCCAAAGTCGGGAGGTCGTGTTACGGCGCCTGACCCCGCTCGAATATGATCACACCATCCGGGATTTGTTCGGCATCGATCTGGCGCAATTGCGTCCGTCAGAAATGCTGCCGATGGAGCAGGTGACAGAGGGATTCACGAGCAATGGAGCGGCCCGCGCCCTTTCCCCGGCGCATCTCGACGCCCACATCGACGCGGCGGGCGCGATCTTGCGGCACGCCATCGTTCCGGGTGAGCAACCATTTCTCTTCGATGAAAATTGGAAGGCGACGCGGGAAATTTTTGGGGGCGGCTTGCCCGAGCCCAAGCCGGATGCGGAGGTCTGGATGGAGCACGCCTTTCACCGGCCAGCCGTCAAACCCGAAGTCTTTAAAGCCCACGCGGACGGGCTCTACCGTGTCTCGGTGGAAGCGCGTGCCATTCCTCCCACCATGTTAAAACCGGGCCCCCGCCGCTGGCCGGTAGAACTCGCCATCACCCGGCATCGGCCTTCGGCACCGAAAAATCCCGAGCGCCAAGTTTTTATCGTGGAGGAGGCCTCGGAGGTTTCAACCGCAGAGTTTTACATGAAGGAAGGGGACCAAATTAAAGTGGAATTCTTCAACGGATGGGAACTCAGCGCCGAACATTTGGTGGAATGGCGGCAGAAGGGTTGGCATCCCCATTTGATCTTGGAAACTCTGTCGGTCACCGGCCCCATCCACGAAGATTGGCCGCCGATCCGACATCAGGCGATTTTCGGCGCAACCCCTCCCGCCGAGACCGAGACGGCGGCCTTTGACATCATTCGTTCTTTCGCTTTCCGCGCCTTCCGACGACCGACGCCGGACACCTTTCTCGCCCCGTTTTTTACCCTTTACCAAGAAACCCGGGAAGCGGGCGGCGACTTTACGGAAGGGGTGCAAGCCGCGCTGCAAGGGGTGTTGGCTTCTCCCCACTTTCTCTACCTTCTCGAACCACCGGATCAACTCGATGACTTTGCGATTGCGAGTCGGCTTTCTTACTTTATTTGGAGCACCATGCCGGATCAGGAGCTCTTTCAACTCGCTGCCGAGGGCCGTCTCCGTGACCGTCGCGTGCTCGTGGATCAATTGAACCGGATGCTGGATGATCCCCGGGCCGATGATTTCATCACTCGGTTCGCCGATGAATGGCTCGAGACAGATAGAGTCGCCGAGATGCCGCCCGACCAACGGCTTTACCCGGAATACGACCCCGAATTGCGGGAAGCGATGCAGGCCGAGACCCGTTTGTTCTTGAAGGAAATGATCGTTAAAAATCTGCCGGTCCAGACCCTCGTCGATTCGGATTTCACCATCGCCAACGAACGGCTCGCGACCCTCTACGGCATCCCGGATGTGGAAGGCCCGGAAATGCGACGCGTCGCCCTGACCCCAGAGTTGCGCCGCGGCGGGCTCCTTACTCAGGCGGCT
>CAZSPO010000625.1:0-2019 GCA_964608775.1 uncultured Chthoniobacterales bacterium
GACGGTCGGCTTCCACCAGCTCCAGCACCACCGCCCCGGTCTCCACCCACTCCCCGACCTCGGCGTGCTTCCGACTGATCACCCCGGCAAAAGGAGCGGGCAGTGTGTGGCGGGCGAGAATTTCTTCCTGCTCCCGAAGCTCGGCCGACGCCTGCGCGAGCGCCGCTTCCGCAATCAGCACGGTGGATTGGCGGGCCATGGCCTCGGTCTGCGGCAACGCCCGCGTGGCGGCAAGCTGGCGACCTTCCTCGGCGAGGCGACGGGCTTCATCAAGGCGGGTGGCGGCGGCTCGATGAAGATTGCGGGCCCGTTCCACCGCCACCTCCGCGAGAGCGGTATCAAGGGTGAGCAGCGTCTGGCCTGCCTCGACATGATCCCCCGCATCCACGGCCACGTTGGCCACTAGGCCGCTGGTGCGGGCGGAGAGGGAGGCTTGGCGTTCCGCTGTGACGGTGCCAGTCAAAGCCAGCTCCTCAATCATTGGCTGCAAACGCACTTCTTCAACCGTCACCTTCGCGGGAGTTTGGGCGAGAAGGGGAGCATGAAAAAAGGGAGCTCCAAAAATCAGAAGCAAATGAAAGGAGCGTGTCGACACCTGAGAGGGGTTCGGTTTTCCGTCATGGTTTGGATGCGATCAATCGGCCTCCGCTAGGCGGACCAGGGTTTCCCCCGCAAATGCTAGGTGATCCCGGAGTGCGGCCAGGGCCTCCCAGCGGTTGTCCGCCTCAATGGCCTCTAAAAACGCCAGATGCTGGGCGAGTCGCTGGAGGAGCGTGTTCCACGTCCGAGCAAAAAGCGGGGAGGCAGGCAGTGGATGCCGGGTCGGGCGAGACACAGGAGGCAAAATTCGGGACGAACGCCTCGCGGGCAAGTTGTTTTAACATTGAGACTGAAATGAATCTGCGTTTGAGTGCTCGTCCAGGTCCTTTCTGTGTCGGCCCTTCTCCATCCACCTCACCTCTCTTTTATCTATGTCCAGACTTATCCGCTTTGGTTCACCCCGCCAGGAAAAACCCGGCCTGCTCGATGCCGATGGTCGCCGTCGCGACTGCTCCGCTCTTGTGCCCGATTGGCATACGAACGCCTGGGCCGACGGGTTGCCCGGCACCCTCTGCAACACCGATCCCACCACGCTCCCGCTTGTCCCCGAGTCGGAACGCTGGGGTGCGCCGGTCGCACGCCCCGGCAAACTGATTGGCATCGGCCTGAATTACCGGGATCACGCCGAAGAATCGGGCATGCCGATCCCCGAAGAACCGATTGTCTTCATGAAAGCCAGCAACACGGTCTCGGGTCCCTACGATGCCGTCCCGATCCCTCGGGGGAGCGAAAAGACCGATTGGGAAGTGGAACTGGGCGTCGTCATCGGGCGCGAAGCGCGCTATCTCTCCGATGAATCTGCCGCCGCCCAGGTGATCGGCGGATATTGCGTCTCCCATGATGTTTCGGAACGGGCATTCCAACTCGAACGAGGGGGCCAATGGACAAAGGGCAAATCGTGCGACGGATTTAATCCCCTCGGCCCGTGGGTCTTGACCGCCGATGAACTGCCCGATCCCCAGACCCTCGGGATGTGGTTAACGGTCAATGGCGAACGTCGTCAGACCGGCAATACCGCCACGATGATTTTTGGGGTCTTTCATCTCGTCTATTATCTCTCCCAATTCATGACCCTCGAACCGGGCGACGTCATCACCACCGGCACGCCCCCTGGGGTCGGGCTCGGGATGAAGCCTCCCCAATTTCTCCGGGTCGGGGATGAGGTGGAGCTGGGGATTGATCGACTCGGCAGCCAACGCCAGCGCTTTGGGGAGGCCCGACTGTGAGTCGTCCGGTCGTGGTGATCACCGATTGTGGATTTCCTCATATTGACGAGGAAATCCGGGTGCTGGAAGCCGCCGGGGTCACCCTGGAACGCCTCGATTGTCATCGCCCGGAAGAAGTCCTGGCCCAGGCGACGCATGCCGATGCGATCATCAACCAACATGTGCGGATCACCGCCGACGTCATAGCCGGACT
>CAZSPO010000626.1:0-2011 GCA_964608775.1 uncultured Chthoniobacterales bacterium
TCGCCTCACTCACGAACGCCCAAACCGTCACCACCGACCCAGTCGGATTCGTGGAAGTTCAAATTCTGGGAGGAGTTCCAGGAGCACCGAAGGTTAACATCATTTCACTTCCCCTCCATGATTCAGTTCCTGAGGGATTCTCTGGCTCTGCTTCCGGCACGCTCGAATCAGTGGGGCCGGACTCCGTCACGGTTTCGAATGCCGGTTGGGATGCCAGCGCCCTGGCGCAGGCCGGATCACCCTATTTTCTGAGGTTCACTAGTGGTGCAGGGGAAGGCCGGATCCTGCAAGTCACAGCCAACACGGCTGATTCGCTCACGCTCGACAACCGGGGTATTTCACTCGACCCAGAGGTTCAGGCAGGGGACTCTTTCGAAATTTTTCCCGGTGACACTTTGCGTTCACTCTTCGGTAATCCCGCTCAGGGTATCGTAGGAGCTGCCCAATACAGTTCTCAACAAGTTGATGAGATCTATGTCTACGACGGAAGTTGGAAGGCCTTCTTTTACAACACCTCTTCCCAACAGTGGGAAGTTCCAAACCTTTCTTTTCTTGGGGATCAAGGAGATCAAGTCCTGCCGCCCGATCGCGGAATCCTTGTGATGCGCGTTGGGGAGGACTTGCCCCTCACCTTCACAGGGCGCGTTCCTAAGTCGGCCCAAACAGTTGTTCCATCATCAGGATTCGCTCTCATTTCGTCACAATCCCCTGTCGGAACCACTTTGGGGGCCCTACGGCTAGAAGATGCGGAAGGATGGAAGGCCTTCGGCGATACCGGCGTATCGGACAAGAACGATGCCGATTTCGTTTACGTCCTTGTCTCTTCGACATGGGAGCAATACTACTTCGATCGTAATCAAGACGCGTGGTTGCGCATCAATCTTGAGTTTCTCGGCGACCAATCCACTAAGGATATCCCCGTCGGTTCAGCTATCCTGATAGAGAAGCCGAACGCTGCCAACCCGAGCAGCGCTTCGGAGGTCCTTCCCTATGACCTGACAGGACAAGGTTCCTGAGAAACGCGTAAATCCCGCCCAAGCGAAACACAACCAATACTCATGAAACACACGTTTGCATCCGCCGCCATTTTGGCGATTCTCGCCGCGCATCCTGCTTCGGCATCCATTCTCCTGAGCTCCTTCGGTGTGACCGCTGCCCCGTCGGGTTCATTTGCCTACAGCTCCGGGACGAGCACCGTTACTGGAACAAATAGCCTCGGCAGTTTGGCTGGTCCGACCGCCAACAATGACATAACTGGTTTTGAAAGCCTTGAAGTCATCGCCCTCTTCAATACCTCGGCAACAGGAGGGGAGAATTTCGAGGTGACTCTCTTCGATGGAAGCGGAAGTGACACCGTCACGGCCTCGTTTGGTTGGGACAGCTTTATCGGAGCTGGGCCACAAACCGTTGTCGTGCCGCTGTCCAGTAACGTCAGCTTTGACCCCGCAGATGTTGTGGGTTGGAACTTAGGAGCAACGGGCGGTCCCGTGAATACGACGCCCATCGATCTCACGCTTACCAGCATGTTGGCTGTCACAGCGATTCCCGAACCCGGAACTCTGATTCCTTTTTCCGTTTTGTGTGCCCTTTTGGCTTTCGCCTCTCGGCGAAGGTCCTGACAGATCGCAATAAGCAATCTTCATGAGAGGCCCGGAATCGTTCCGGGCCTTTTTTTGCGTCCGCCGTCAAAACCTGCGAAACTCAACCAAGTTGCGATCAGAGGCCTTGGTTGCACCGCGGCCTCTCTTCGCTTGGATTCAGACGATGCTTTCCCCACTCACAGAATCCCAGCCCAGCGGCGACCACGGATCGAGGCTCTCTCCGGTCGGGTCGCTGGTCGCCCGAAAGCTGCTCTTCGTTTTGGCCGGCTTCGCATTGACCGCCGGCGCCCAGACGCCCCGTCAGGCCATCCCGGAGCCCTTCCCGTCCTCTCGGTATGAGCGGATTTGGAACAACTCACCCTTCGAGTTGGACGCCCCTCCACCCACCAGCGGAGCGCCCCAGCGCTCCT
>CAZSPO010000627.1:0-2005 GCA_964608775.1 uncultured Chthoniobacterales bacterium
GATCGGCCCCGAGGGAAAGCAGGCGGAGCCGGGGACTTTGGCGGAACCGGCCGCTCAGCGGTGCAAGCGCCGTTTCCCACGGGGCGGGATCGCCGCCAACGATCAGCAGGAAGTCGTCGTGCAACTGCTCAATCAAAGCCGTTCCGTCCGGAAGCAGCCAATGCGGCATCCGCCCGCCAGGTCGGGCGGATGGGGTGTAATCGTTCACCGGATTCGACGGCTCTGGCCACGGTTCCTCCTCCTCTAGGACTGCCTGGCTGCGGTAGCGAAATCCAAATTCTAACCCGAGCAACGAATCGGCCCGCCGGGAATGAGAGGCAAGCTCCCGAACCCGGTCCCAGCGATCTTCAAAGGCGGCGGTGACAATTTCCACGATTTCCCCGCTGTTGCCGACGGAATGGGTGACGAGGGAGCTGGCGAGGTCGAGTCGTTCGATTTGGTAAGATTCGAGAAGCGACCAACCGGCTTGACCGTGCAGGACCATGGCGAGTTTCCAGGCCAGATTATGGACACCTTGCAGGCCGGTGTTCAGTCCGAGCCCGCCGGACGGCGAGAGTCGGGCGGCGGCATCTCCAGCGAGGAAAATGCGACCGCGACGGAATTCAACGGCGACCTTGGGACTCATGACCCAGGGATCCATGCTGAGAATGTTGACGGGCAATTCGGGGATGCCGACGCAGGCGGCGATGATTTTCCGCATCCGCTCGACGGGATAATCGGTGACCGTTTCACTAGGATCTAAAAATCGGTGCATGAGCCAACGGTCGCGACCGTTGACTGCGACGAAGGTGCCAAATTCGCCGCCGGCGATTGTGTGGGTCAGCAGGGCCGGAGCGGTTTTGAGCTGATCGCCGATGGGGGCTTCGAAGTAAGTATTGATGAAGTGCCCGAGATCTCCGGGGCCATCCGTTTCGATCCCGAGCATTTGGCGCACGGAACTGCGGGCTCCGTCGGCGGCGATGACGAAGTCGGCATGAAACCGGTTTTCGTGGCGGTCATCGATATCGCGGACGGTGAGTTCGACCGGGCCGACGGCGGGGTTGTCGCTGATCGCGGTGAGCAGATGAGAATACCGAATGGTGACCCGTCCGGTGGCGAGGGCGGCTTGGCGGAGAATGGCTTCGGTGTGGGGCTGGGGGCAGGAGAACCCTTCTGCCGAGCAAAGATCGGGGCGGGCCTCGGGGAAAGGGGTGGCTCCGAGGCGTTCGCCGACGAGGCCGCGACACCAGAGGCTGAGGAGGGGAATGGGCGGTCGGGCGCGTTGCGGCTCCATCATAGCGTCAAGGAGACCGAGGCTTTGATAGATTTCCGCCGTGCGACGACTGACGCCCATGGCTCGGGGATGTTCAAGGGGGGCGTTTCGCCGTTCCAAAATCACGGAGTCAATGCCGAGCCGACCCAGGAGCAGCGCGGCGAAGAGTCCACATGGGCCAGCTCCAATAATGGCGACGGGCGTTTTTTGCATGGGGGGAGGGGGGAGGGGAATGTGAGGACTCAACCGGAGGCTGGAGCCGTGGCCCGGATGTGAGCGCAGATGGTGGTAACGGTGCGGAGGACGTTCGCGGCCGCTTCGGAGTTTTGAATGGTGACACCATGGGCTTTTTCCAGCGCGACTACTAATTCCAAGGCGTCAATCGAATCGAGACCGAGTCCTTCGGGGCCAAACAAAGGGGTCTCATCTCCGATTTCATCGGGGGTGACTGGCAGCATGAGTTTTTCCACCATCAATTCTTTAATTTCGCGGTGGAGGGCAGCGTCATCCATCCCGATTTCATGGCACCACGCCGTGAGCGATGCAAGTCTCAGAGCTCACTTTTGAGGGCTCTCAGGCAAAGGGGGGGCGAATGCCGAGGGCGGGCCAATTTTCGAGGGGAGGGGAGGGCCGTGGGATGTTAGGAGGAGGCGAGAAGGGCGCGGCGGCGATGATGTTCGTCCAAACGCTGATCGATGCGGTTGGCGTCGATTTCGGAAAGGAAACGGGGGGCTCCACAGGCGAGGGTTGCGG
>CAZSPO010000628.1:0-1995 GCA_964608775.1 uncultured Chthoniobacterales bacterium
GGAGGCACCGTCGGCTTCCACCTCTCTCCTCCCTTTTCGTAACTTTTGGAGATGCGCCCGTAATCACGGAACTTTTGTTTTTCCCCTTTACAAGGTGCCATCGGTGCGCTTACTTCCGCGCTCACTTCGCGAGCCAACGCTTCGCGCTGTCGGTCCCCGGGGCGTCCGCCATCAGGCAGGCGTCCAGCTCGCCGGGGGAAACCCAGCGCACCCCGTATTAGACCCTTAAATTATGCCGATTCGTCTTGGAAGAATGGAAATGCCGAAGCTCCTGATCAAGGACGAGGCCACCGAAACTTCCACTTACTGTCAATTCACCGCCGAACCGTTTGACGCCGGATATGGCCACACGATCGGCAACTCCCTGCGTCGCGTGCTCCTCTCTTCTCTGGAGGGAGCGGCAATCACCACCGTTAAAATCGACGGAGCGCAACATGAATTCATGAGCCTCCCGGGCGTCGTCGAGGACATCACGGAGATTGTGCTTAATTTGAAACAGGTGAAGTTCACGGCACACAGCCGGGACAGCCACACCTTGATCATCGACGTCAATAAAGAAGGGGTCATCACGGCGGGGGACATCCAAAGCAATCAGCATTACGAAGTCATTAATCCGAAGCAAATCATCTGCACCCTGGACAAAAAGCAGGCCTTCTATGCGGAACTCTCCGTCCGGGTGGGTCGCGGATTTGCCACCGGCGACGAGAATAAATACGAGGGCATGGAACTGGGAATCATCCCGATCGACTCTATTTTTTCGCCGGTCACCCGGGTGAAATACGCGGTCACCGACACCCGCGTCGGACAACGGACTGATTACGACAAACTGATTCTGGAAATTTGGACCGACGGTCGCATCAGCCCGAACAACGCCCTGCTCCAAGCCTCCGGAATTTTGCGCAAGCACCTGGATGTCTTCGTCAATTACGACGAAAACCTTATTGAATTTGACCAAGCTCCGGAAGCCTCTTCCAAGGAAAACAGCGCGCTTAAAAAACTTCTCAACATGAGCGTCAACGAGATCGAACTCTCCGTGCGCGCCGCCAACTGCCTCAACAATGCCAATATCACTAGCGTCGGGCAGCTGGCATTGAAGACCGAATCGGAAATGTTGAAATACCGGAATTTCGGCAAAAAATCGCTCAACGAAATCAAGGAAAAGTTGCAGGAATACGGCCTCAGCCTCGGCATGAAGTTTGAGAGCGGGCTGGTCGAACTGCCGCCCGAAACCAAGTAACCCAGCAACCGCCTGCCGGGGGGTTCCCGGCTCGCCCCATCCGCCGGGGCTTTCCCGGCTCGCACCCCATGAGACACCAGCGTAAAACCGTCAAACTCGGCCGGACGACCGCGCATCGCAACGCGCTGATCGCCAATCAAATCTGCAGCCTGATTGAACATCATCGTATCAAAACAACCCTGGCCAAGGCCAAGGCTGTCAAACCCCACGCGGAAAAGATGGTCACCCTTGCGAAAAAAGGCACCCTCCATGCCCGTCGACTCGCCCTGGCCGCTCTTCGCCAAGAAACAGCGGTTCAGAAACTCTTCGATGTGATCGCCCCCAACAACGCCAGCCGCCCCGGTGGCTATTGCCGGATCGTCAAACTGGGCGAACGCCGCAGTGACGCCTCGGAAATGGCCATCCTGGAATGGGTCGATCTCCCCGTGGCCGCCGAAGAGGACGACGTGATTGTCCCCCCCTCGAAGGCCGAGAAGAAGCGACCTGCTGAAGAAAAATCTGCCAAAGAGGAGGCTGCTCCCGAGGAGAATCCCGACTCCGATAAGCCCGTCAGTTGAGGCAGTCCCCTCCCTAATTTCGCTTCAAACAGCCCCTCCCTAATTTCGCTTCAAACAGCCCCTCCCTTCTCAGGGCGGGGCTGTTTTGGTTTATCCTCCGAACAAATTTCCGGGGTGCTCGCGATTTCTTACCGGCATCCAGCCCGACCAGGTTCCGAGCCATCTGCTCCGGCTCACCCTGCCGACGCCTGGTCCCGCAAG
>CAZSPO010000629.1:0-1983 GCA_964608775.1 uncultured Chthoniobacterales bacterium
CGTCAAAATGAAGCAAGCGGCATGATCGTTGGTATAACGGGCGAAGACGTGATTTCCAAATCGCTGGACGGAATTCGGATCCCAATTGTAATGGGCGTGGATGGTCGAAAAATATGGGTGTATCCGGGTTTCGCAACCGGATTCAGTTTGTGTAGAGCACCAAGAGTCTGGGGGCAATCGCAATTGAGGCGGGTGTGATTTGAGCGAGCTTGGGAAGCCACGAATGATGATTGTGTCGCAGAAGCGCTGACTGCCGAAGCCCCGGCAGTCGGCAGGTGCAACCAACGGTCGCCTCACCTGGCTATCCCTCGGACGGTTGCTCTCCAGCAGTTCCTCCTCTGTTTTACCAGGATTATTACCAAAGCATTTCTCGATGGAAATACAACCAATGCGAGCCTCGGATGCCTAGAAAACTCATCTACGATTCGCTGCAGTTATTTATCCTTCTCATGATTGAGAATTGCCGGAGCCGAGTGAGTCATTGGACGTCTTCAGCAGCCGTAGGTGGGTAAAGAGGAAAGTGACATGGGCTGGTTTGCGGAAAATATTATCCGCTAAGCAAAATAAATAAAGCCAACCCATGTCGATTAATAGATTTATTCGAGAACTCTTCCTTTTCAAGGTTCTTTTGGTTTCCTCTTTTCGATTCTCCTGCTCTGTCAAGGGAGAACCGGAGCTTCACCTTGAGGTCAAGCCCTACAAAAACGGGGCTTGCTGCCCCAAATGCAGCCGCCGTGGGAAGATCGTTGCCACTCGCCACTCGCGGTGCTGGCGCGACATCTCCTGTTCCGGGCGCATCGTTTGGTTGCACTACAAACCGAGGGACATCGTTTGCCCGACTCATGGCCGCATCCAAGAATGTATTCCGTGGGCCAGGCCACACTCGCGCTTCAGTTTTCGCTTCGAATACCTGATGTTACGGCTATGCGCAATGATGCCTCAAGCACAGGTCGCTCAGATCCTCAAGGTTCCTCAGTCCACTCTCGCCGATGCGCTCCATCGCGTCGTGGAGCATTACCGCAAAGATCACCAGATCGCCAACGTCACAAAGATCGGGATTGATGAAGTCTCCTATAAGAAGGGCCACAAATATCTTACCCTCGTCTATGACCTAGATCAGCATTGCGTGATCTGGGCCGGAAAAGGCAAAGCCCGTGACACCATTGACCCCTTCTTTCAGCAGATCCTCACCGAGCAACAGCGAAGTTCCATTACCGTTGCTACCTGCGACCTGTCAGAAACGTTTATAGGAGCGATTGAAGATCACTGTAAAAATGCGCAAGTTGTTCTCGATCGCTTTCATATTGTGCAGAGCCTCAATCAAGCTCTGGACGAAGTCCGCAAAGAGCAGTGGCGCAGCGCGAATCCAGCTGGTCGCAGGGCGCTAAAGGGGCTTCGTTGGCTGTTGTATAAGCACCCGAAGCATCGCACCAAACGTGACACTCGAATCCTAAATCGTCTTCGTAGAGGCAACAATCGCATTCATCGCGCTTGGATTCTCAAAGATGAGTTCCAACATTTCTGGGACTTTGTAAACCGAAGACGGGCGGAACGCTTCCTTATGAAATGGACTCGTTCAGCCTTGCTCAGCCGTCTCGAACCATTGCGGAAGTTTGCTAAGATGGTTCGAAAGCATAAAGAACGAATCCTTACCTTTGCAGATACAAGGGCAACGAACGCAGTAGCCGAATCAGTTAACCGCTCAATCCGTCAGATTCGAAACTGGGCCAGTGGCTATCAAAGCGTCCAACACTTTATCAACCTGATTTTCCTGCGCCTGGGAGACCTCTGTATTCCTGATCAGATCCCAGTTCCTTTTCGGATCTGGTAATTAGATTGGACCAAACGATGCTACAGCATGAACCACGCGGTCAGATGCATCTCGCACTGAATGAATGGCTTTGCGAATCCCGGATATTGCCAAATATTTCGGTCGGGTTGCCAGGTGTTGGTGACGGTGTGAGCGGGGCTGGTGATGGTGGC
>CAZSPO010000630.1:0-1979 GCA_964608775.1 uncultured Chthoniobacterales bacterium
GCGAGGGCTTCGAGCAGGGCGCGTTCGACCAGGGTGACGCCGAAGAGGGAGAGCAGCGGTTCCATGCCCTGGTTGGTTCCCCAGGCAAGTTGGCGTTCTTGAAGCTGGAGCCAGAAGGAGAAGAGGGTGGGAGCCTCAATCTCACGGGCGAACGCGGCGGCTTGCTGGACCACCTCGGTGAGTTCTGCGACTTCGGCATCAAACGGTTGGTCGGGGTCTTTTTTAAACCATTTGGGAAAAAGATGATCGGCCGCCGTGCCCCGCACCGTTTCGCCCTCTATCGAGGCTTCCACTGTAAGAAAGGCGTGGCGGACGCGAGTCAGGGTGGCGATGCCAAAGCGGAATGGCATGCGAGTCTCGAGGTCAATTGTGTGCAGACGGATATGACGAAGGGCGATCATGGGAACGCAAGGGATTAGCCCGAAAAAATCCTAAGGATGCACGCCATTTCGCATGATCACCCCCGCTATCTGCGTGGCTTTTCTTTCCCCCAATGCTGCGTAAACCCCATTGCTTTATCAAAAGTTGACTGGCTTTCTAGAGCACGGGGCGAGAGGGTGCGGACAGAAGTTCAGCCCTCCGCGATGACTGGCCGTTCGCGGCGTGGCGTTCATTGTCAGAATGGCTGGTGCACAAGGGGCACGACTTGCTTTCGAGGTTCGGATACGTTAATTCCCCTCCCCTTTTCATCTATGCAATCGCTCCCAACACTTGGCCGTATCGTTGTTAAATTCGGCACAGGCATTCTCACGCGGCCCGAGGGAGACACGCTTGATGTCCCCCAATTTCGCAGGCTTACTGCTGAGTTGGGAGCGGCCGTGCGCGCCGGGGCCCAATGTGTCTTGGTCTCCAGCGGAGCCGTGGGAGCCGGGATGATGGCGCTCGGATATCATGAACGTCCGACGGATCTTCCTTCGATCCAGGCTTGCGCTGCGGTTGGTCAAACCCGACTGATGCGACTTTACCTCACCCTCTTCGCCCGGCACCGGTTGCAAGTGGCGCAGCTGCTGCTCACCCACACGGATCTCGACAGCCGAACACGCCGGGAGAACGCACGCAACACGCTGGAGACCCTCCTCGCTCGCGGCGATGTGGTTCCGATTATCAACGAAAATGATTCTGTGGCAGTCGAGGAATTGAAATTTAGCGACAACGACCAGCTCTCCGCCGAGGTTGCTTCGCTTGCCCAGGCGCGACGTCTCATCATCTGCACCAGCGCCAACGGTCTCACAGCCAGCGGGTTGCCCGACGATCCTCCCATCCCGGTCGTCGACGATATCATTTCGGTCATGTCCCTGGCCCAAAGAGCCGCCAATCGCTTTTCTGTGGGGGGAATGGCAGCCAAACTTTCTGCCGTGCGATTGGCGGTGGAAGCCGGGGTGGAAACTTGCATCATACATGGCCGAAAGCCTGGGGCTCTCGCCACCGCTTTGGCCGGTCAGGCGATCGGCACCTTATTTCCGGTCCCCTCGCTCAGATGAAAATTTGCGCTGAACGTTCGTCGACCGATTTCCCGATTATGTCCAACCCACTTCATTCCCAACTCCACCGCATGGGGCTTCGAGCCCGGGCCGCTTCCCACACACTCGCTAGGCTCACCACTGCCCAAAAAAATCGTGCGCTCCAAGCCATCGCCACCGAGTTGGAGCGTCGGACTCCTGCGATTCTCACGGCTAACGCCGCCGACATCGCCCGGGCGACATCCCACGGCCTCAACCCGGCCATGATCGACCGTTTGCGGTTATCGGAACAACGGGTGGCGACTATGGCCCGGGAAGTTCAGCATGTCGCCGATCTTCCCGATCCGGTCGGCAAACATCTCGCCCGCTGGAAAAGGCCCGTGGGCATCGAAATCACCAAAATTCGCGTCCCCATCGGGGTGATCAGCATCATTTATGAATCCCGCCCCAACGTCACGTGCGATGCCGCCGTTCTTTGCTTGAAAACAGGGAACGCGGTCATCTTGCGGGGCGGTTCGG
>CAZSPO010000631.1:0-1973 GCA_964608775.1 uncultured Chthoniobacterales bacterium
GCTCGGATTGTCCTGCAAGACTTCACCGGGGTGCCGCTCCTCGTCGATCTGGCGGCGATGCGCGCCGCCGTGGCCCGGATTCAGCGGGATCCGAAGATGATCGAACCGCTTGTGCCCGTCGATCTGGTCGTCGACCATTCGGTGCAGGTTGATTTTGCCGGTTCGCCCCAGGCGCTTCAGAAGAATCTGGAGATGGAGTTTACTCGGAATCGAGAGCGCTATGAATTTCTTAAATGGGGCCAGCAAGCCTTTGAAACATTCGGCGTGATCCCGCCTGGGATCGGGATCGTGCATCAAGTAAATTTGGAATATCTCGCCAAAGGGGTGCTCAGCACGAGTGGACAGGGGAGCGAAACCTTCTATCCCGACACATTGGTCGGCACCGACTCCCATACGACGATGATCAATGGCCTTGGTATCGTCGGTTGGGGCGTTGGCGGGATCGAGGCGGAGGCCGGCATGTTGGGTCAGCCCGTTTACTTCCTCACGCCCGAGGTGGTGGGCGTCCACCTGAGCGGGCAGCTCAAGGAAGGGGTCACGGCCACAGACCTCGCGCTTTACATCACCGAACTGCTGCGGAAACAAAAAGTCGTTGGCAAATTCGTGGAGTTCCACGGCCAGGGAGCCGCTTCCCTCACCCTCCCCGACCGGGCGACCATCGCCAATATGGCTCCCGAATATGGCGCGACGATGGGGTTCTTCCCGGTGGACGAAGAATCGGTCGCTTACATGCGGGCCACTGGTCGAACAACAGAAGCCTGCGAATTATTTGAACAATATTTCCGGGCTCAAGGCCTCTTCGGTATGCCCGGCCAGGGGGAAATTCGTTACAGCACCACCCTCGACCTCGATCTCGGCTCCGTGCAACCAGCCGTGGCAGGGCCCAAACGACCGCAGGACCGGATCGAATTGCCAGCCCTCAAACAACGCTTCACCGATCTCTTCGCGCAACCGGTCGGCGAAGGAGGATACGGCAAAGCATTGGACCAACTGCCCGACCGATATCCCGTCTCTCTCGCCCCCCAAACCGGGCACGGCAGCGATCCCGCAGCCTGGACCGACTCCGGGGAATCGAGCAACGGTTCTCCCCCCTCCCCCTCCGAAGCGGAAATGGTCGCCAACCGGCCCACAGGCGATCAGGTGTCGGCCCTGCCGGGGGGCACCCGCGAAACCCGCATCGGCAACGGCAGCGTGCTCATCGCCGCCATCACCAGTTGCACGAATACCAGCAACCCCAGCGTCATGCTCGGAGCCGGGTTACTGGCAAAAAAAGCAGTCGAACGCGGGCTCTGTGTCGATCCGGCGGTGAAAACCTCCCTCGCCCCAGGCTCCCGCGTGGTGACCGATTACCTCGCGAATACCGGTCTCCAACCTTACCTCGACCAGCTCGGCTTCCAAATTGTCGGCTACGGTTGCACGACCTGCATTGGCAACTCCGGCCCGCTCGCCCATGAAATCGAAAGCGTGGTCACCGGCCACGATCTCGTCGCCGCCTCGGTCCTCTCCGGCAACCGCAATTTCGAAGCCCGCGTTCATCAAAACATCAAGGCCAACTTCCTAATGTCCCCGCCCCTCGTCGTGGCCTTCGCCCTCGCCGGTCGGGTGGATATCGACATGGCCCACGACCCACTTGGGCATGATGCGGACGGCCATCCGGTCTTTCTTCGTGACCTCTGGCCGACGCTCTCGGAAATTCGTGACGCCCTGCGCACTGCCCTCTCTCCCGAAACCTTTCGTCGGCTTTACACCGATTTCGCCGAGCAAAATCCCAAGTGGAATGAAATCCCGGCGAAGGTGGGGGATGTTTACGATTGGGATCGCGACAGCACTTACATTCAAGAGCCACCTTTCTTCGCCGATTTCACCCTCGAGCCGGCGGCTCCGGCCCCGATTCAACAGGCCCGCCCCCTCGGCATCTTCGGCGATTCCGTCACCACCGACCACATCTCCCCCGCTGGCGCGATCAAACCAAG
>CAZSPO010000632.1:0-1958 GCA_964608775.1 uncultured Chthoniobacterales bacterium
GGAGTGGTTGGTTTTCACCGATGACGATTGCGTGCCGCAACCGGGCTGGCTTCGGGCTTACGCAGCGGCCTGCGCGGAGGCGGAGGTGAGGGGGGAGGTGCTGGAAGGCAAAACCACCTGCGAAGCGGGGCTTCCTTCGCTGCTGTGGGAATCGCCGATGAACCTGGAAGGGGGAGCCTTGCCGTCGTGCAACTTTGCGGTCGGTCGTCGCGCGTTCCTGGGTTGGAACGGTTTTGATGAACGTTACCGCGTTTCCTTTGAGGACATGGAATTCCGGGCGCGGCTAATTCGGCTCGGGGTGAGGAGCGCGTTTGTTTCGGGGGCAGTGGTCGATCATCCGCCGCGGCGGATCGAATCGGCGGGGGCGCTGGCTGCCCGCTGGGAGGCCCGGGTGATCTTCGCGCTCGATCAGGGGGCGAGTCCGGCTGAGATCTGGGCGTTGCTGCCGAAGCATGTCGCGGCGGTCATTGTGTCGCGGTTTAAGAGCCGTGGGAGCGTCGCAGAGAAAATGGAGGCGGCCCGGTTGTTTGCGACGGAATTTTTCCTCGTGCTCTATCGGCTCCCCGGTTGGCTCCGGAATTGGACGGGAAAACCGCGAGGGGCCTTCTGGCCGGAGCCTCCGGGCGAGGGGAGCCTACCCGGCTCCCGTTACGGGTTTTAGCATGAATCCCTCTGCCTCCTCCCCCCTCCGACTCAGTTGCACCGGTTACGTCGAAGCCGGAGCCGGCAGCGTGGCCTCAGCCAATCTCGTGATTCTGCAAGGCCTGCTGGAGCGGGGTCATCAAATTGATTGGTTTTCCAAATCCCGATTCGTGGATCCCCGGCGGTGGCTATCCGACCGACCGGGGTTTCATTTTCATGAATCGGACAACGGATGGGTCGACCGTTTGCGAGATCGATTTGCGCGGGTGCCGGGTCTCGGGTTTTTGCTCGGTCGCTGGGATGCCGCTTCCTATCATCGACTTCTCATCCGCCGGATGCGGCATCAGGCGCAATCCCGACGGCCCGACGTGGTGGTTTGGCTCGGTGAATACGCACGGGGCACGGTGCCAGGGGTGCCGACCGTGAGTTGGACGCAGGGGCCCCCAGGGACGGACGCCCGTTCGATCCTGCGGCATGCCGCCCATTTGCGTCGCGTGGCGGCTCCGGGGACGGTGAGACGGCTGGAATGGCTGGCTCGCCTTCGGCTTTCCCCTCTCGGCCTGCCCCCCTTTGCGCCGAGTGACCGTTTGATCGTGGGGAGTCGGCAAGCGGCGGAGCGGTTGCGGATGGGCTACCGACTCTCTGCGGACCGGCTCGGCATTTTGCCTTACCCGATTGATCCCGCCGATTTTCCATTGGTCAAGGAAGCGGCTGGCCCGGAGCCGGGGCCGCTCCGGATCCTATGGCTGGGCCGGATTGTGCCGCGTAAACGGCTCGATCTCCTGCTTGCCGCCGTGGCGGGGGTGACCGCTGCGAATGGCCGCATTCAGCTGACCGTGGTGGGGCGGGTTGGGTTTCCGCCGGGATACGAGGCGATTCTCCGCGAGTTCCCACATCGAGACCGGCTGGACTGGAGAGAACAGGTGCCGCGGGAAGCCGTTGCTTCGCTCATGCGGGAAGCCGACGTGTTGGTGCAGCCGAGTGAAGAGGAGAATTTCGGTTCGTCCGTGGCGGAAGCTCAACTCTGCGGCTTGCCGGTGATCGTGGGGCAGGGCAATGGAAATGCCGATTACCTCTCGCCGCGTGACCGGGTGATGGAAGCGCAGACCCCGGAGGCTTTAGCAGCGATCTTTCGGGAGTTGGCTGATAAAAAAGCGGCGGGCACACTGGGGGAGCCGAGTCAAAGCCGGGCCGTGGCCCTGGAGCATTTCGCGCCCGGCACGGTGCTCACTCGATTTGAAACGTTGTTGCGAGAGGTGACAGCGTCCGGAGGTCGAGGATGAACAGTTACGACCTTTTCGAAACCACCCTGGTCC
>CAZSPO010000633.1:0-1951 GCA_964608775.1 uncultured Chthoniobacterales bacterium
GTCCGAAGTGCCGCTGGCACGAAGTTGAGTGAACGTCCGAAGTGCCGCTGGCACGAAGTCGAGTGAACGTCCGAAGTGCTGCTGGCACGAAGTTGAGTGAACGTCCGAAGTGCTGCTGGCACGAAGTCGAGTGAAGCCCTGCGCAAAAAAATCAAGCAAACACGACGGGTTTTATGAAACTGGGGGGGAACCAGAAAGCGATATACCGAAGATGTTTCTTCGCGTCAGACCACTGGATAAAACACGCCCCTTGCTTCCGGGAGAGCTTCAATCGCGGCTGGCCCATTGAGATAGCCCAGGGACATGAGAAACCGGTCGGCTTCCAACAAGGTGGCTTCAAACCAAGGATTTCCCTCGGGCCGCGCGTTGAAGAAGCCATGCTTTTGACCCGGATAAATCCAAAGGTCGCAACGGGTGCCGCACGCTTTCATGCGACGTTGGAATTCCCTTCCGGTTTCGACTGGAATCAAAGCATCCCGGTCGCCCAGGAGAAAGAGGGTAGGGGGTGCTCCGATTTGGATGTTGTGCATCGGGGAAAAGGCTTCCCAATGCTCCTCGACCCGGTCGTATCCATAGCCCTCCGGGCCGTTGTCGATGACGGGATTGAAAAGAATCAGTGCATCCGGACGGGCACTGATCGTTTGGTCACTCCGGGGATGATCAATGGCTCGGCTCATGGCGCAGGCCGCCGCAAGGTGCGCCCCCGCCGAACCTCCCGCCGCCACCAACCGGTCCGGATCGACCCCGAGCCGTCCCGCATGGGATCGCACCCACCGAATGGCCGCCCGCGCATCCGCCAAGGCATCAAAGGGCGTTGTGCCATGCTGACTTTCCACCCGGTATTCCGCCGAAAAAGCGACCATCCCTCGGGAGGCCAGATAGGCGCAGTGGGGAAAGAATTGGGTGGGGCTTCCGCCTTTCCAGCCCCCCCCAAAGAAAAAGAGAATGGCTGGAGCAGGCCGGTTGCGTGCGCTCTTTTCGGGAGGATCAAACCGATGCATCTGCAGGGCGAGCCCATTTAGAGTGAGATACGGTTCGCTTGCAGAAGGGGGTAAGGCAGTTTCCATGACCACCGGGGCAGCATGAGGAAGGGGGCGGGCGGGTTCAAGCCTTTGTGCCATAGGATTCTGGCTGCCAACAGGTTGCGGTCATTGTGTTATCAACACACCCTTCAGGTCGCATGGGCCGGGGTGCAGCATTGCTTGAAACAAGGGGGCCCCCTCCGTCAACGGGGCCGTCGTCACCCACGACTCGACGTCGGGCCGTTCCCGGTCGAGCAGGCGCACGGCTTCTGCCAATTCCTCCTGTGTCGCGGAGTAAGTGCCGAAAATCTGTTTCTCCGGCAGGGTGATCTCGTAACTGTCCAACGTCATGCGGTTTTCGTGCAGCCCGATCCAGATAGCGGCTCCACCCGGTCGCAGTGCGGCGAGCGAGAGGCTTTTCGTAGCACCTGCTCCTGCTGCATCAATGACGAGCGGCACTCCTTCGCCCCCGGTTGCCGCGCGGAGGAGAGTCAAAGGATCACCCGCGTCCCGGTGGAAGGTGCGGGTGGCTCCGAGCCGTTCCGCCACAGCGAGCCGTTCGGGGCTGAGGTCGGTGCACCAGACCTCCGCCCCCCGTAACAAGCGGAAAGCGTGGAGCGCCATCAATCCAATCGGGCCGGCTCCAATGATGAGAACGGGACTGACCGGTAAATGCCGAGTCAGCCCGACCATGTGCACGCCGTTTGCCAGCGGTTCCGCCAGGCAAGCGGCCGCAGCCGGGAGATCGGGTGGCCACGGAATCAACACCGCCGCCGGCACCGTCACCCACTCCGCAAACGCGCCGGGGCGGTGCATGCCGAAAATCTGTCGGGCCGGACATAGATGGGTTTCTCCTCGCTTACAAGAAGGGCAGACGCCGCAGCTCCGCTTCCGGCGCTACATAAAACCACTCATCTTTGGGGATTCCC
>CAZSPO010000634.1:0-1949 GCA_964608775.1 uncultured Chthoniobacterales bacterium
GCCCCACCGCCACAGAAAAAAACGGCGAAGAACTCACCCGCGGCGGGTTTGTGGATCTCCTGCCTTTTGAATTGAAGAAATGTTGGGAGACTTCCAACAAGGCGAACCAGGTTTTCAATCCCACGAAGAAAGACGACAGCAGCACGGCTGCTCAAGCGGCTGGAATCCAAGAGACCGAGGGTGATGCGACGTATGCCGTTCCGCGTAACAATCTCTACCTCGTCGCCGACTCAGCAGACAGTAAACTAAAGGTATCGCTGGATATGGGACTGCCGGAAGGGTTTCGGGAAAAGTTCATCGCAGCGGCTTACGACGGCGGCACGAAGGTTCAGAATTCCGACAAGCCTTTCCCGGCCGACGCGGAGCAACCGGCCGAAATGGAGATCCCGGTGACGGGCAACACCGCTAAGGAATACGAAATCAAGTTCGGTTACGACGCCAACAACAACAGCCTGCTCGACGAGAGCGAGGTCAACCGCATCGAGGTTTACAAGCGCAAGTCGGACAACCAGCCGCGATATCTGACGGTCAAGGGCATCAGCAACGAGAAATACGCCGAGCACAAGCAGACCATCGAAGAAAAGATCAACTTCCTTGGCCAATCTCAGCCCGGCTTCCCGGCCAAATACGCGCGCTCATTCCTTGCGATCTTCTATTACAAAGGTGACATGAGCCACCTTGCTTCCGGGGTGGCTCCGGGCGGGCCGACCACCAAGCAGTTGGACGCCTTTGCGAATGGTCAGGGTTTTACCGAGTGGCTGACGCACAACAGCGGTGCGCCTTTTAGCGACGAGGGAGTTGCCAACATCAACGAATACTCATGGGTGGTCACCTCAGAGGTGTCCGAGTTCATGGCAGAGCGGACGCCCTTCGCCTTGGAAACCACGATGGTCAACAGCCAGGGCTATTATGAATTTGCCACCGACACCGGGACCGCGTTGAAGAACTTCTACAACGCCAACGTGAAGGCTGCTGCCGAAGCGGCTCTGCAAAATGCCGAGATCGGGGCGACGGTGACATTCCCGCAGGGCGGCGGCTGGTATGAGTTCCCCCGCACCGAGAATCCGAATCTCTTCAAAAGCATCAGCCCGCAAACCAGCGCAAGCTGGGTGACACCTTCCACTCAGATCGTTGGCAAGGATGACAATTACAGCGGGTTTGGGGCCTTGTTTACTGACATCATCGCGGGCACCGAGGAGTTCAAGGACTTTGATGCTTTTGGGGCGATTGGCCGCGGGCGCGTTATTGGCCCGCGCTATCAAATAACTGTTAAGAAGGAGCAAACCGGAATCTGGCCGTTCCAGTCCACGGTTTACAATGTATCCGAGGTTAGGTTCCTCGGCGAAATTCAAGACCTCTACGACTTCAATTATGAAGACGGCCAGTTGCCAAGTCATGCCGCCGCGATGCAGCTCGGCTATGGCAAAGGTTCAAACGGAACGGCGAGAGACCAAGGGGTGATCTATCGGCACCGAATATTGATCGACCACATTTACAACTATCCATTTGATCAAACAGTGATCCCGGATCCCGGCCCCTGATGCCAACAAGAAAGATGACAATGAATCCACCGCTCACTTTTTCGCGCATGATTTTGGCGTTGTTGGTTGTGCTTCTGCCGTCGGTGCTGATGGCGGCAAGTGATCCGGCGAAGGTTAAGGAAGAAATGGAACGAATCCATCAGCTTGATGCGGCGCTGACCAAGGGAGGAATCCCAGAGATGTTGGACACGGCTTCCGAGAAAAGCATTGGCGCTCCCAAGATCAACTCGAAGTATTACGCGGAACGGATCGCGCGGCAGGAACCTGCCCTGGCACCATTGGAGCAGGCGAAACGCACCTTTGGCCTGAACGTCGCGCGGACCCTTGATGAGATTGCAGCCGAGCTTCAGCGGCAAAGCACATCGGAACTTCGTGCGGAGCAAGCGGCGCAACTGCTCGATCTGGCGA
>CAZSPO010000635.1:0-1944 GCA_964608775.1 uncultured Chthoniobacterales bacterium
TCCCTGACATCAAGGGTTGCATGAAAGCAAATTGGACTGGTGCCTCTGCCCGGCCAACATGAAACCGGGGCGACCGAGACTTTGGCCTGCGATTTGTTCATTGTCCGGCGTGCGGTAACCGACTCGCACCATCCGCCGGTCGCGGTCGGTGGTATTGAGGTAGGAGCCGTGAATGGTAAAAATATTGAACAAGACGAGATCGCCTGCCTGGGCGGGCACTGGAACGGTTTGTTCGAGGTGATAGGTGTCGGTGGGCAGGTGGGGCGCACATTTTTTTCCCGCTTGGTCGGTCTGAATATGAGGAAGATAGCCACCGAGGTGGGAGCCAGGGAGAAATCGGATCTCGCCGTTGGCATGGCTGGTATCGTCCAAATGCACGAGGACATCGACGTATCGGTTGTCGTGGTGCTCGTAGAAGGCATTGTCTTGATGGAGGGGAAACGGGTGGCCTGCCTCAGGTGGTTTCACATGCATGGTGGAATGGTGAAACTCCACATCCGGGCCAAGCAAGTCGACCATGAGTTCAGCCATCTGCGGGTGGGTGACCGCCCGCATCCAGGCGGATGAGTAATGTTGCAAATCGTGCATGGCGATCAGGCGGGCTTTGGACTCCGTGTGGGTGTCCATATATTTTTTGCGCCAATCGCCCGTCCAACCGGGGGTCCGTTCCGCCCATTCCGTCATGAGGCGGTCCATCTCATCGGAGAGTTCGGCCAAAAAGCCGCCGGAGAAAAAGTGGGGCAGATGTAAAAATCCATCGGTGAGATACGTGTTGATTTGGGGAGCGGTTAGCATGAGATGAAACGAGTTGGGTTGAGTTGAATCGATTACGAGCATGGGGTAAGAGAGTCATCATGCCCAGAGCAGCGCAGGCCAAAAAGTGGACGAAACCGGCCATGGGATTGCCGGTTTATTTTCGGCGGGATTTTGGGTCTCATATCCTCTTATTTGGAGAAATCCACGCGTGCGGATTCGAGAGTCGGCCGCGAAATTCGCGGCATTGGCACAACCATTATGAGCCGTGCGTCGTCGCTTCCGGTAGTGGAACGTTTGAGCATTCCGGCGAGACTTTTTCCCTTGGGCCGGGGGATTGTTTTGTCGCGGACCCGCATGTGGTGCATGAGATTCGCTCACTGCGCACCCGTGATTTACAGTTGTGGTTTGCCTCATTCGCTGTGGAGGAAACCGGGCGATCTGCGGGAGGCGATGCGAGAGAGGCTGGTGGCTGGTTGACGAGGTTCCTGGCGGGGCACCGGGTGTGGTGCCCGGGGAGGCCGGAGGTGGTGGCAGCGTTTCGGCATGCCCATGACTTTGGCCCCATGGCCGGCCCCACTTTTCAGGCGAGGGCCGTGAGTGAAGCTATTTTGTGTGCGGCGGTGGCATTGGGAGAGGGGGGCAGTGGCGAACCGCGTGATATGGGGCGGGAGCAGGATTGGGTGACGCGAGTCGAGCGGGCAATCGAGGCAGGGCTAGACCAGCCCATTTCTTTGGCTGGTTTGGCTCGAAAATGCGGGATTTCGGAGCGGCATCTGAGTCGGCTTTTCCGGGCTGTGACCGGCCAATCGGTAATGGAAGCGGTGGTGGATCGTCGCATGGCACGGGCGGCACGGCTATTGTTACGACCCGAATTCGGCATCGCGGCTGTGGGGGAGGCGGTCGGCATTCCGGATCCGTCGCAATTTAGCCGGACCTTTCGTCGGGTGCGAGGGATGACACCGCAGCAGCATCGGGGGCGGATGGCAGAGGGACGGGTGCCTTCCGGAGGGGAGGGGCTCTCTCTGTTTCAAACGACCCATTGGGTCGGACGCCAGCGGGGGGGGAGGTAACCGGAGAAACAAGCGACCCGTGAACTCGCCGCCGGGGCGAATTCACGGTTGATTGCAAGCGCTTTACGGTAATGCGTTTCAGCCGTCTCGAATTTTTTCTGCGCGTCGTAAATGGCGC
>CAZSPO010000636.1:0-1937 GCA_964608775.1 uncultured Chthoniobacterales bacterium
TGCCCCGTCTCCTTCCCCGCCACGGGATCGATCGTTGCGCCCTGAGCGTCTTGCCAGGGGGCCGCAGTCCGCACTAAGCGCTCGGCCAGGTCCAGGTATGTCTCGCGCGTGACGCTGGTGGGCTGCCACTCCATCTGGTCCGCGCGATCCATAATACGGGCCACGCGCAGGGGTAAATCACTGGCAGGGAAGGCGCATAAGGAGTTCAGGTCTAGTGCATCAGGGGAAAAGTCGCGGAGGGGAGGGGTCATGCAAGAATTTAGGCTGCCCATGAAGCGGCGGGCAATTGAAATCCCGTTGGGTTGAATCGCGCATGGTAGTGATCCCCCTCCTGGCGTTCATAATCCCATTGCAGCGGCAATCGGGTTGTGCGGTGAACATTCCGAAGCGACTCTTGCTGCCGTAGTCTTGGAGCAAATGCCCGATAACAGCATTTTTCTGGGGGATCGCTGTTATTGGGAATGGGGCGTTTCTTTTCCGAATGAAAGCGGCCAAAGCACCCAAGCAACTCGATTTCCTCGTGCGAGTCCGTGAGGGAGATCGTGCGCCGAAGCTCACGAACCTTGAGCAATTACCTGATGATAGTGTTCTGGGAGAGTGCGTCAATGAAACGGGTGAGACCATAAAAGTGCGCGACCTTGCGCCAGGGTGGTGATTCGCTGCTGGAGGAGTGGGGCTGACGACACCATTCATTCTCAGCCGAACCGAACTTCGGCATTTACTATCACCCTTCTTGGTAGTATGCGAAAACAGCGCTTTGCCTTGCGTGTCGTGGTCACTCGATTCATCTGAAAATGCTCTTTCATCTATTCCCCCGTATTGCCGCTGCGTGCTTTTTGACTGGAATCGTCGCAGGATGCGCTTCCCATCCTTCGCTGACCGATTCCGGCGCTCCACCCGCCACCCCGGCAGTGCTGCTCGCACAGGCGGGCAACACGAAGAACCTGGAGGAACGCCTCGGTCTGCTCCTTGCTGCATCGCAAAACGCCGAAGCTCGTTTTCAAAAATCGGGCGCTGATGCCGACCGGCTTGCCTACAACACGGCTTGCGCGGAGTTTGCTGTCACATGGTGGAAGTCAGGACAAAGTCTGGATGCCCTGCAAACGCCTGAGGGGATCTTCCAACTGAAAGTCAGCCCAGGCACGGCTTCGGGACAATGGAAACCTGGTTATTTCAACGAACTGCTTCTCCCATCCGAGTTGGCGGAGCAAAGTCTCGTCCAACAAACCCCGCTCGACGGGGTGGGCGGATTCATTGTTGGCGTGCACAAACCCCAAGATCCCCGTGCCGAATTGATGCCAATGAAAGGCATTCCCGTTCCTGTCACGGCGGTGTTGACCACGTCGGGCGAGGGGAATAATTCCCGGAAGGCAACGCTGACATTTTACAATCCTGACGATCAGGAAAAAATTCGGATGGCCGGTCGTAGCTGGTCGCTGGCCGCGGATTTCGGAGCGCCATTGGGTTACTATCCCGATCCGCAAGCCCTCGGGTTCATGGCGATGTTACGTCCTGGTAAATATCAAATGGCCGAAGGCATCTACCTTGTTCAACCCTATGATCCCACCAAGATCCCCATTGTTTTTGTTCACGGTTTGATGGCGATTCCACAAATGTGGCTGCCGGTGATGGCGGCCATCGAGAACGACCCGGTGTTGCGAGGGAAATTTCAGTTCTTTGCCTTCGACTACCCAACCGGTGATCCGGTCGCTTACATGGCCTTGGAACTGCGTCGGGCGCTCAAACAAATTTATGAAGTCTATCCTCATTCTCCAGACATGGTGATTATCAATCATAGCTTGGGAGGGACGATCACGCATATGAATGTGATCAACCCCGGCAATGCGTTCGTCGAGCTCTTCGGGGATTTCGGTGAAAAGATTGCTGATAGGAAATCGCTTTCCGGCCCTCCGGGGCGTTGGCCCGGAGTTTGAAGC
>CAZSPO010000637.1:0-1932 GCA_964608775.1 uncultured Chthoniobacterales bacterium
TCGCCAGCGGAAATTCCGGACCGAATGCGGCGACGAGCCGTTGTTCGGCGTCCTGCACGGTAATCCCGATCAGTTCGAGATAGAGGGTATCCGTGAGGGAAAACCCCAGTTCGGCAGCGGCAGCAGTCCAGGAACGTTTATAAACGCCTTCCGTATCAATCAACAAGCCGTCCATATCAAAAATCAGGGCGTCGGGACGATAGGGCATCATGAGCATTCGATCAGGCAGATGGTAGGTTAGAATCCTGTGTAACGCGGGGGTTCATCGGGTTCTATGTCGTGAAAAATATTGACGTTTGGATCAGCGAAAAAGTTGTCTTTTTCCTCGTCGCACCAGGTGCTGACCTCCCCGATCAGTGTGCCTGGGCTGGCTGGGGCGAACTCATGCCAAATACCGGGTGTGAGGGTAATGCGTTCGCCTGGTTGGAGATCGAAGGGTTCCCCGGCTCGCACCGTCCGCATGCTGCCATTGATCTGAACGGTCACCTCGCCGGCGGCTGCATCCGTCCCCGGTTTGCCAGGCCAGAGGATGAGGCGCAGCGAGCCGGTCCGGCAAATGATATCCTCCTTCTTATCGCCATGCGTGTGGGCAGGGGTCGCCATCCCTTCGCGGGCATACATGATTTTCTCGCAATACTCGGGCTCATTCGCCAGCAGCACTTCCACCAATCCGGCCTGTTGGTAATCGCCGAGGCCGAAATCAGTGGCTGCCCATTTCGGGTTGGGGGGAAGGGCCCAGCCTGCTTGTTGAAAACAGGCTTCCGCTTCCTGACACAGAAGATTAACTTCACTTTGTTTCATGGAGCAAAGGGAGGAGCAGCGTTCAGGCTTCCATGAGGGCGAGGGCGCTCTCGGCGCTATATCCCTCGTGAAGCACGGCTTTGAGGGCCGCCACCATTTTTTCCGGGTGGGCATGTTGAATCACATTCCGTCCGTAAATCAGCCCGGCAACGCCTTGTTTGACCAGGCGTTCGGTGTGATGAAGCACCGCTTCATCCGAGGCCTTGCTGCCGCCGCGCACGGTGATGGGGACGCCGGAAGCGGCTTCCACCACGCGATGAAATTCCTCTTCGGGTTCGGTCGAATCGGTTTTGATAATATCCGCGCCCAACTCGGCGGCCATCCTGGCCAGGGTGGCGACCCGAGCCGGATCACCGTCGCCAATGTAACCTTCCGGAGTTTTCTTGAAGGAGAGCGGCTCGATCCCCAGCGGCATCCCGTAGCGATCGCAGTCATTTTTGATTCTTAGAATATTTTCCACGCATTGACTGAGCATCTCGGGATGCTCGTCGATTTGCAGCAGATTCAAAAGGACACAAGCGGCATCCAGACGAACAGCAATTTCCACGGCATGATCGAATACCCGGCAATGCAATCGGGAAACAGGGGCCTCGTTGTTATAGAAATTCGCGGGATCGACCCGGAGCATCAGACCGGGTTTGCCGCGCCCGGGCAATCGCTGCAGGTGGGGCGCTTCGCCGACGGAAAGCAGCACGCCGTCGGCGTTTGCTGCAGCCACTTTGCGGACGCTTTCAGCCATGTTCTCGATCCCGGGAAGGAAAGCGGTGTTGTTGAAGAGCGCATGATCGATGGCGACGATCAGGGTGCGGCGGGATTGGGGATGGAAGAGACGTTCGAGACGGTATTTTTCCATGGATCAAAAGGAGTCAAGGGTTCGTTGCGTCCGGCCCCGGCGCTGCGAATGTGGTAGGGAGCCTGAACGGCATTCTTATAAACACGTTGCTGCGGGGCGTCAAAGCCTCAAGATGCCGGACGTGCGCGATGTATGGCCGCGAATCCCCTTTATTTTTTACGGCGGCCCGGGTTCCAATGCGGCACGCTTGATGAAAACAGATCCCACCTCCCGCCACCGTGTCCTTATTCTTGTGGACGAATCCAATATTGGCAATGCAGCGCGCGCCGAGGGCCGGG
>CAZSPO010000638.1:0-1930 GCA_964608775.1 uncultured Chthoniobacterales bacterium
TCCATTGCCTTTCGGCATGTCAGTCCTCTCGGACAAGCAAGGGCACGCCCAGCATAATCCCACCGACGACGTCTCCATTGCCTTTCGGCATGTCAGTCCTCTCGGACTGAATGCGACGAATGCGAAGGCTGGGTGGAGCAATGCGTCTCCATTGCCTTTCGGCATGTCAGTCCTCTCGGACCGTTCATCTGTAACCCGTTGCTTCCCAATAGCGCAAATCCAAATTTCGTCGGCAGCCTTTGAAGTGATCGCCCTTTGTCTGCAAACCGACGCTTTTGATACCGCTGATTTGACCGAATTCCTTGGTTCCAACAAGATTCAGGCGTTTCGTCGGCACCCCCCAGGTTTTTCCCCAGTTCAACTGCCGACGAAGCCCCCCCAAAAACGCCTCGCTCTTGGGCCGGTTGGTCCTCTGACCATCCCGCTTTTGCACTCTGAGCGCTGTCAACGGCTTAAAAGACATAGGCCACCACCTTCTGATGACTCACCATCGTCCCCGCCGTCCGCACCTCCCGGCTGCATTCCAGGCAGATCCGGTATGCCACCAAACGATCCTCCTTCGGCTCGATCAAGCCCTTGAGTTCCTCCCAGAATGCCTCGAAGAGTCGGCTCTCCAAACGGCATTCAAACACCGAATATTGCACCCGAACCCCGTAATCCTCACAGCACTTGGCCACCTGGGCTAGGCGCTTGCGGTCGGTAATATCGTATGCCACCACCATTAACATCTCATGCTGCCCACAGGGATGGCCCCGGGCCTCGCTTGGGGTGGGGGGATTGGCAAAGGCTTCCTCCCACCAGCCCAAGGGAATGGTGGGGGTTGTTTCGTCCGTTTCTAATTCCATGCTTTGCCTTCACGATTCTTTTGTCGCGGGGTTAATTCATGATGAAAGGCTCGAACATTTCTCCCTCAACCACCGCCTTCTTTACCCCGGCAATCATTCGCTCAATCTCCCCGCGCAAACTCGTCCGCAACCCGGTTTGTTGACTGATGAAATCACGCCCCATCCGTCGTTCATACGCGACAAACAATCGGCGGCGTCCCTCTTGATTCAAATAAATCCCCCCTTTACGCGGCTCAAAATGGCTTTCGGGATGGAGGGTCCCATGGCTGATCAAATCCAACGCCATGGCGTCGGCGAGCGGGGCGCGCATCGGTTCGATCAAATCGAGCGCCAGAGATGGGCGACGTTCTGCCGGTTCATGAAAAAAACCGAACGCCGGGTCGAGCCCGGCGGCATGCAACCCAGCTTCCGTCTCTCCACAGAGGAGGGTGTAAGAAAAGGAGAGCACCGCATTCACCGCATTATGTGGCGGACGCCGGGACCGCCTCTCAAACGGGGCATGCGAGGGAAAGAAAGAGCCGTATGCCTCGAAATATTGTCCGGCCCCAGTCCCTTCCAACCCACGCAAGGTTTCCAATGACCGAACTTGTGCGGCATCATCGGCGATCCGTTTCAGTTTGAGCAGGAGACCTCTTGGTCGGGTCGATTGGTGGCGAGTCGTTGTAAGACCCGTCGTTGATTGAGAATCTTCGCCTCGACCACGGCCGCAGCCAGGGCGATGCGGTTGGATTCCGCTTCTAGAAACCGGTATTGGCGGGCGCGTGTGGTGGCGTTCGGTGCGGGCGGCTGGCAAAGCCCCAATACTTGGTCGCTTCCGGACAGGAGAATGACCGGCAATCCCCGCCGCATGAGAGCCCCGATCACCGCCAGACTTAGATCGACCCGTTCATTCACAAAGACTCGCTCAACATCCCAGAGATGCACCTGTTGCGTGACGGGGGCGGTGGGGCCGTTTTCTTCGGCAGCGAATTCGGAGACGGGCCTGGTGATTTGCAACCGTTCGCTCTCGAGTCGCACGATCAGACCGGGGGTGGTGAGATGGAGGGAGGGCATGACGGCGTGGAAGGTTGCCGCAGCGGATGGAA
>CAZSPO010000639.1:0-1925 GCA_964608775.1 uncultured Chthoniobacterales bacterium
CACTAACCTCGTGATCGACGCTCGCCGCCGCTGGTAGTGGTGCATGCGCTCATCGTTCGACGAGGAAATGAAGAAATCGCGCTACATGTTACCAATACTTGTGTTGGCGCTTTTTCCTTCAACCGCGTCAGCCAACGCCGGAACTCCACTGATGTGGGCCTCGATGCTTCACCTTGTATTCGGGAATGCGATCATAGGGCTCGTTGAGGGGTTGCTCCTTGCGTGGATGTTCAAGTGCTCGAAGCGGAAGTCGATCCTGATTTTAGTCGCCGCCAACTATGCATCGGCTTGGGCGGGCGGCTTTTTTGTTGCCGGCTACTTGGCGTCCCTACCGGACATCACTATCCAGACCATCCAGCATTGGTTTCTGGTTCTTGTCCTCGTTGCGTTTGTCGTCACTCTACTGATCGAATTTCCCTTTTTTTGGTTCGTGCTGCGTTCACGAGAGCGCCCATTACGTCGAGCCCTGATTGCAACTCCTGTAATTCACGGTTTTAGTTACGCCTTGCTATTTGGATGGTATTGGATGGCGAGCGGGACTTCGATGATGACTAGGCTCGAAGTGGTTTCAGCGGATGAGTTCAAGGTTAAAGAACCGTATTTGCTCTACTTCATATCCCGCGAGGGCGATCAGGTCCTTCGCATGGATCTCAGTGATTATGGCCCCGCCCATCTTGTTTCAGAGGTGGCAGCGCATCACCGGAACGACCGTCTTTTTGTTCGACCACGTGATGGATCGGGTTTTGATCTGCTTATTTACCTTGATTCAGAGGATCGGGGATCAGAGACGGAATCGCGGGTTCTGGAGGATTTTTCAGAGCAAGCACCAGTCGAGTGGCGCATTTCGGAAGGGCATTCCGAAGAGGCCAAAGGATCGTGGTTCAACTTTGGCCCAGTTCCCTCCATCGGAGCGGAATCCGACTGGGCGTTCCGCACTGGCTTCTGGCCCGTCGAAGGGTTCAGCGGTGATAACGAGAAGACCGGAGAGAGGGTGCGTTTCTCCCTGGAGTTGCCGTTTGCTGCATGGGCAGTTCGCAATGCAACCCAGATTACTGGCGACTACGTGGTTGCCCAACTAGGCGACGATCAGATTTGCATCATTCATCCGGAATCGCGGAGGATGGCATTGATCGGCCGTGGTAAGGGACCCATCGTAGCGAAACCAAGACAGTCGAACAAGACGGTGCTGGACAACCGCCTACCCGCGCCGAGTTTGAATGGCACCCGTAATTACAACCCTTAATCCACAGTCGGAGTGGCGCTGTCTGTAGGCGGTGCCAGACCTCGACGTTCGCAGAAAAAATGAAATTTACTCCATACATTGCCCTACTCCTCATTTCTTGTTCATCGGCACCCGCTGGTGATATTGAAGACGGGGATATCATTTTTCATCGCTCTCAGACCCGACAGTCTGTGGCCATTTCAGCAGCAACACATTCTAAGTATACCCACATGGGGATCATCTTCCATGACGATGGAATTCCATACGTTTATGAGGCCGTTCAGCCCGTTCGGAAGACCCCTCTGGATGAATGGATAAAAAGGGGGAAAGACGGTCATTACGTCATTAAAAGAGTTAAGGATTTAGATACGTCCACTTTACCGGCGGTCCGTAAGGAGATCTCGAAGATGCTCGGCAAGGATTATGACTGGCTTTTTGATTGGTCCGACAGTCGTATTTACTGCTCGGAGCTTGTTTGGAAGGCCTACGACCGAGCATCAGGTATTCAGGTTGGCGAGCTCAAGAAATTGAAAAATTTTGACTTGGACCATAAGGTTGTCCGAACCATAATGAAGGAAAGATACGGGAATAATGTTCCACTAGATATGAAAGTTATTTCTCCGTCAGATATGTTTGATTCGAAACTTTTAATTAAAGTGAGAGAAAAATAAACTCGAACAAAGCCGTCGAGGCAAGTCGGGTG
>CAZSPO010000640.1:0-1923 GCA_964608775.1 uncultured Chthoniobacterales bacterium
TCATGCAAACCATGAGTTTGTCAACGCGGCCGCCAACTACGAATTGCCAAAGAGGGGAAAGGAAGTTGCTAACAGGCCGTGAATCTCATGGAGCCCGATTGCCGATGTCGCGACAATGACCTTATTCCGTCAGGAATGGCACCATGCCATCGACGGCAGCAGGGGCAATTTCCATTGCGCTTGGTGCGTTTATTGCGTTTATTGCGTTTGAAGCCATGACAACCATCACCCGTCCCCGCCTCTCCACCCGGTTCGATCCTTCGGAGTTTTCTCCGGGGGACACGGAATCGGTGCGCCACCTGCTGGATCTGTTCCGCAGCGAAACCAAACCTCCGGCGCTGGTGGATGAAAACGGCAATCGGACCGAACTTCCGCGCCCGATTTACGAGTTGCTCGTCCGCGTGGCGTCGGCCCTTCAAGAGGGCAAGGTGATCTCGCTCGTTCCTGAAACCCAGGAACTTACCACCCAGGCAGCCGCGAACCTCCTCGGTGTCTCGCGTCCTCACCTCATCAAGCTTCTTGAGTCTGGACGACTCGAATTCCACAAAGTCGGTGCCCATCGGCGCATCCGGATGAAGGACCTGATCGACTTCCAGCAAAAACGCGACCGGGATCGGCGCTCGGCCTTGGACGACCTGGCTCGAAAAGCGCAGGAGACCGGTCTCTACTGAGCGGTCAGCGTGACGATGAATGCCGATTTGCCAGTCATCCTGGACGCATGTCTCCTCGCCAATCAGCGGGTGGCCGATTTGCTCTTGCGGCTGGCTGAGACACCTCGGCTTTATCTGCCCCACTGGAGCGACCGGATTCTGGATGAAACGGATCGGACATTAGACAAATTGCAAGTTGCCAGCGATATTGGTATCGAAATCTGACTCGCACCCTCTGCTCGACGCCTGCCGGAATGATCTGGTTTTGTCGGCACTCTTATCAGTCCGCCGCACTTGCTCTATCCAGACACCGCTGCCGCCGATCCATTGTCCCCCGCATGCCCGCCCCCAAACGCGATCAGAAATACTCTCCAGCCGCCAGATTGATCCGGCAGGCGGACGTCCCATCAAGCTCGACTAAGACCGGACCTTCCAAGGCGGCAAACACGGTGGGCGCATTCGCCTCTTTTGTGGCGTTGCCCACCGGGATTTGTCCCTTTGCCTCGGTCAAATAAAGCCGGACGGCCAAGCCTGTGGGAAAGCTGAAGAGCACGACCACTTGCGTCACACTGGGAGGCCGACCCACTCCATCACGAAATTGCCACATTAAAGTGAATCTTTCGGATTGGCAGATGCGGCATTTGCACTCAGAAACAACCCCGGTGAAAACGATCCATCTCACGCTGGCGGTGCTGGTTGCGGCACTGGGAACGACAGGGTTGCAGGCACAATCCCTGGTCACAATTGACACCGTCTTCGTGGGCGACGCCGGGAATGCGGCAGCAAACACGACGAATGCCTCCTCATGGGGAAGCAACTACGGCTTCGGGGCGGTGAACTACGATTATCGGATTGGGACAAATCTGGTAACCAACCAGCAATACACCACCTTCCTGAACGCCGTGGATTCGACGGGGGCGAACAGCTTTGGGCTTTGGAATTCCAGTATGGGCTCGAGCAGCCGCGGCGGGATCAGTTTTGATTCTGCGGCGTCAGCAGGCTCGAAATAATCCTTCATGCTCTCATGCTTCATGGTAAAAACTGCCTTTTCCGACTGAAAACTCACCGCCAGCTGTGGAGTCAGGTAGCCTCAGCCAAGAATCTCCTGTGTGCCGCCCGTGAGGCCATGCTCGGAAAACGCTCCCGCCCATCGGCGGAGAAATTGGGGAAGACAAAAGGGTCAAACGTAGAATTTAAATATCCTTTGCCGCTCTCGCCTGCTGTTTACAGGAAATATGGGGGTTTATGCGAAGGCGGTTCGCTGATTAACAAC
>CAZSPO010000641.1:0-1918 GCA_964608775.1 uncultured Chthoniobacterales bacterium
ACCAATCCCGCACCCTCGCCACCCTGCGCGACACGCTGCTGCCGAAGCTGCTGAGCGGGGAGTTGAGCGTGGCAAATGCCGAAGAGGTCGTTCATTATCCGGAGAGGCAAACCGTATGACGCTCACGGAATTCCAGAACATCACTCCTCTTGTGAATATCGCTTCCATTCTTCGGAATGGGATTCTTTCGCATGCTCAGGCTTTAAAGTTGCCGCATCATTCGGTGGCGCTGCAGGAAGTTCAGGACAAACGGGACATGATCCAGATTCCAGGAGGGCTGTCGTTGCACGAATATGCCAATGTCTATTTCCACGCCCGGAATCCCATGATGTCGCGCAGGCGGAACGAGGCTCACTCCCTTTGCGTGTTGCGCGTTTCAACCGAGATTCTCAAGGTTCCCGGTGCCGTCATCACGGATCAGAATGCGGCGAGCAAATATGTGAAATTCTCGGTGCCTGACCGTTTGGAGTTTATGGATCTGGACTACCTCTTCGCGGCAAACTGGAAGCACCCGAACGACCAGATTGAGGAATGGCGGCACAGCAGCGCGAAGTGTGCGGAGGCGTTGATTCCACATCGTATCCCGTCTGATTACCTTCTGGGAGCTTATGTCGTGAACGCTGCCGTGCACTCGAAGCTGACGAAACTCGGTTTCGAGCTGCCAATCCTTATCAACTCAGACCTATTTTTTCACTGAATCATGAAAACATCACCACCAACCATCAAGGCTCTCATCGGTGACATGTTCGCCAGCGACATGCAGACCATCGTGAACACGGTGAACTGCGTAGGGATCATGGGCAAAGGGATCGCCCAGATTTTTAAAAAGGAGTATCCGGCTATGTTTGATGACTACGCCGAACGCTGCGCCCGTGGAGAAGTGCGCCTTGGGGAACCCTACCACTACAAGGATCTGACTGGCGTCTCGATTGTGAACTTCCCCACCAAGGGTCACTGGCGGGCGGCAACGCGTCTCGAAGACGTGGAGAATGGACTGGATTACTTCGTTAAACATTACCGCGCATGGGGAATCACGTCGGTTGCTTTTCCGCCGCTCGGGTGTGGCAACGGTGGTTTGGATTGGGCGACGGTCGGCCCCCTCATGTATTCAAAGCTCAAAGGGCTGGGAATCCCGGTGGAGTTGTATGCGCCCTTCGGCACTCCGACGATTCAGTTAAAGGAGGAATTTCTCGGAGCGGACCAACAGATAGAGTTCAGCGTCAGGGGACGCCGCAGAGAGAAGTTGCGTCCGGAATGGGCAGCCTTGGTTGAGGTGCTTTACGAGTTGGAGCAGCAACCTTACGCGAACCCCGTGGGGCGGACGATCTTCCAGAAGATCTGCTACATCCTCACGAAGCAGGGAGTGGACACGGGATTCCAATTCGAACGAAAGAGCTATGGACCTTTTGCCGACGGAGTGAAAGAGGCCATCAATGTTCTAGCCAATAACAATTGGGTAACGGAACAGCAACTCGGTCGAATGACCGCACTACGTGTAGGGCCTGAATATGCAAAGGCGCGAGCGAAGCTAGCAGAGGAACTGAAGCCCTTCCAACGCAAGATCGGCAAAACGGTGGATTTGTTCAGCCGGATCAAAACTACGGATCAGGCCGAGGAGGTAGCCACGGTAATTTTCGCGGTTCAGAACCTGAAGCAGGAACGAAAGCCGGAAGAAGTCAGCGAGGCAGATCTCTTTAATTACATTCTCGATTGGAAGAAGCTCTGGAAGCAGGACATGGCTAAACAAGAAAGCCTTGCGGAGGCCATTCGGAACCTTGAGATGCTGGGCTGGGTCAAACTGCAATTCAGCGAATCATTGCCAGTTCGAGCATAGCCGTCATGAGCGTTAACGAACCCCATGTTGAAGACGCCATGAGAATGGTGAAGAGTGAAATCGGAAGAGTGAAATTTCTGAAGC
>CAZSPO010000642.1:0-1903 GCA_964608775.1 uncultured Chthoniobacterales bacterium
CCAGCCCAGCTCGTTCGCCATCAATTCCGCCACTTTCGGAGCCGCCTCTACCGCAGCCGTTGCATCAAGGAAAAGCAATCGGGTCCGGCGCGCCAAGACATCCTCGACCGTGTGCGCCCACTCATGGCGGACGGCAAACCGGGCCATGGCGAGCGTTTCGGGGTGGTCGGGGTGCAATCGTTCCCCCAACTCCGGATGCAACGCCACATACCGTTCCAGATGCATGGCGTCGGTCCCGTAAACGGCGAGTTCCTCGGGCAAAGGCGGTTCCTCGGGGGAACGCCAACCGTGAAGGCGAAGGTTCGCCGTCCGGCAGTGCGCCTCGGGCAACCCCCCAATCGCAGCCGCCCGGTCAACGGTCTCCTCCGCCATCTTTCGGTAAGTCGTCCACTTTCCGCCGACAATCGTCACCAGCCCGGTCTCGGAGATCAAAATCTCGTGATTGCGAGAAATCGCCTTGGTCGGCTCACCCCCTCGCCCCGGTGGGCGGACTAGCGGTCGTTGACCAGCAAACATCGCCCGAATATCCTCTCGCCGCGGGTCGCGGGCCAGGTAACGGGCGGCATTGCGTAAAATAAATTCGACCTCGTCCGCCAGCGGACGCGGCTCCAGCTCCGCATCTTCCATCGGCGTATCGGTCGTGCCCACCAACACCCGGCCCCGCCATGGAATCACAAAAAGCACCCGCCCATCATCGGTGTGCGGCACCATGATCGCCGAATCACCCGGCAAAAAATCGCGGTCAAAGACCAAATGCACCCCCTGACTCGGCTGCACCACCGCGGGAGCCGCCGCATCATCCCATTGCCGAACCCCATCGCTGAAAATCCCGGTCGCATTAATGACCACCCGCGCCCGCACATCGAAGGCAAGCCCTTCTCGCACATCCTCCAACCGCGCCCCGACGATCATCCCCGCCTCTTTCTTCAATCCCACCGCTCGCACGTAATTCAACACCGTCGCCCCGCTGTAAACCGCCGTGCGCGCCAGGGTTATCGCCAGGCGAGCGTCGTCAAATTGCCCATCGAAATATTCCACCCCCCCGAGCAGATGTTCCGGTTCGACATTGGGAATCCGGCGCAAGGTTTCCTCGCGGGAAAGCCCCCGCGAAGGAGCCAAGTTGAGCTTGCCCGCCAGGACGTCATACATTTTCAACCCAACCCCGTAAAATGGCCCCTCCCACCATTTGTAACGGGGCACGACAAATGACAGATGATGGACCAAATGCGGTGCATTCTGATGCAGCAACCCCCGCTCCCGCAGCGCCTCCAAAACCAACGGAATATCGCCCTGCTCCAAATAACGCACCCCGCCATGCACAAGCTTCGTGCTTCGGCTGGAGGTCCCCTTGGCAAAATCAGCCGCCTCGACCAGCAGAGTCCGGTATCCACGCGAAGCGGCGTCGACCGCCACGCCGAGCCCCGTCGCCCCCCCGCCGATCACCAGGACATCCCAGTGCACCGACCGGGTGAGAAACCCCATCATCTCGGCCCGTTTCACGCCGGTTCCTCCCAATGCGACGCCCGTTCGACCGCCCGCCGCCAGCGGGCCATGCGCTTCACTCGGGCATGAGGCTCAAGGAGAGGAACAAACACGCGCTCCTTTTCCCATGTCGAACGCAATTCGTCCACTCCGTTCCAAATGCCCGCTCCGATTCCGGCGAAGAACGCCGCCCCCAAGGCGGTGGTCTCCACGTTTTTCGGCCGCTCCACGGACACCCCCAACAAGTCCGCCTGCATTTGCATCATGATGTCGCTGGCCGCCGCCCCTCCGTCAGCCCGCAGCATCCTGACTCGACGCCCGGAATCTTCTTCCATCGCACTGGCCAACTCCGCCACTTGATAGGCGATGCTGTCCAAGGTCGCCCGCGCTAGATGTGCGGCGGTGGTGCCTCGGGTGAGCC
>CAZSPO010000643.1:0-1902 GCA_964608775.1 uncultured Chthoniobacterales bacterium
TAAGGAGCCTCCTCAAAATAAAATACTTAACTTTCGCTGACTTTCAGGTAAGGTCTTTCCATGAAGGCCCTCACCGAACAAGGAATCAAGAATCGTTATTTGCATCTCAAACAAACTCTTAGCGAGAAGGACAGGCGGCTCTGGGCCGGAGCGGAGGCTCTGGAGCTGGGATATGGCGGTGTCAGCGCCGTGGCCCGCGCCACGGGCTTGAGCCCCAGAACGATCAAAAAGGGCATGGCGGAACTCACCGGCGAAGCGACGCAAGCTCCGGCCTCAGGCCGGCAGCGACGCCCCGGGGGCGGACGCAAGGCTCTCGCGGTCAGGTATCCCGGGCTGCCGGAGGCGCTCGCCAAATTAATGGAGCCATACACCAGCGGCGACCCCATGCGTCCGTTGCGCTGGACCTGCAAGAGCACCGGACAGCTCGCCCGGGAACTCTCCAGACAGGGGATGCCCATCTCCGCTGACACGGTTGGACGCCTCCTCAAGGCCGAGGGCTACAGCCTGCAACGCAACCGCAAACGCTTCGAAGGCAAGCAGCATCCTGACCGCAATGCGCAGTTCGAGCACATCTCCGCTGCGGTGGAGGCCTTCCAATCACGGGACTGCCCCGTCATTTCCGTGGACACCAAAAAGAAGGAGCTGGTGGGAAATTATCTCAACCGCGGCCAGGAATGGACTCCCGCGGGCGAGCCCGTCGAGGTGGAAGCCTACGATTTCATTAACGATGACCAGGGCAAAGCCATTCCTTTCGGCATCTTCGACCCCAGCCACAACCTTGGCTGGGTCAACGTGGGCACCGACCACGACACGGCCCAGTTCGCGGTCCGCAGCATCCGCCGCTGGTGGGAGGAAATGGGCGAATGGCTTTATCCTGGAGCGAAGGAAATCCTCATCATGGCAGACGGCGGTGGCAGCAACGGTTCACGCAACCGCCTCTGGAAGAAATGCTTGCAGGACTGGGCCGACGAGGAAGGCCTGACCGTCATGGTTTGCCACTTCCCGCCCGGAACCAGCAAGTGGAACAAAATCGAGCACCGGATGTTCTGTCACATCACGCGGAACTGGCGCGGCAAGCCCCTGACCAGCCACGAGGTGATCATCCAGCTCATCGCAGCAACCACCACGGAAAAAGGGCTGCGTATCCGGGCGCAACTGGACACCAACCACTACCCCACCGGCATCAAGGTAAGCGATCAGGAAATGGACGGGCTTGCCCTCGAGCGCTCGGATTTCCACGGAGAATGGAACTACATGATCAGGCCACGAGTTTGACAGTTTATTTTGCGGAGACTCCTTACTTCTGAGTGTCGTCACAAAAATTATGCAATTGGATCTCAAATTTTCAAACTTTCGGATTTTGGTGTTTAGTCCAATCTGAGGAGGGTTCGTTATTTTGATTTGCGATTATGTCAATAAATATTGCGTTCTGGAGATTGTGGAAACCCTCCATTCGCGATAGTCCTTTCCACATGACCTCACCTCATTCCGCATGTGTTTACAAAACGAGCCTTAGCCCGCTCAAATGGTTACTCCTACTCCTTTTCCCCGTGACTTGGATGGGCTTATCACCGGCGGCGGAACTTACCGGCCTATGGGAGTTTGATGATGCCGAGAATCTCGCAAAGGCGAAAGTCGGAGCCGATCTCGTCATCGGCGGGGAAGCGACCCATCATCAGGAATTCTCAGACAGATCATCCACAAAACTTGTCGGCGTAATCACCACGGCTGGCGGATCGGGCAGCTACCTCTCGGCACTGCACGGCATCGCCGCCAATGGGCGTGGCCGACATGTCAACCGATACTCTATTTTGGTGGACATCCAGAGCCCTGCCGATAGCCAGACACTCTGGCGTTCTATCTTCCAGACCGCCTCCGATCCCGCTGGTAATGATGCCGAAT
>CAZSPO010000644.1:0-1895 GCA_964608775.1 uncultured Chthoniobacterales bacterium
GTTACGTATCTCAACGGATACGCCCCCGCCTTCACTCCTTGCTCTGCACAAAAATTTGCAGCGCAATCCGTTCCCGCTTTTATGAAACAGTGGGGTGTAAGCGGCCTTCCCTATATCCCAGTATCCCTGACGAGCACCCAAAGTCGGTTGCCCTCATGAAGTGAATACAGATTGATGTTAAAGCAATCCCAACCAACCGAATCGCCGTCCAAAAAGACTTAGGCAGACGGCTTTTGAGAGAAAATTATGCTATCTATCTAGGACTGACCCCATGCGATGGTGCCATCCATGGAAAGATCCAGGGCTGCTCAAGCTTCTGCGATGGCAGGGCAAACACCAGGATGTAAGCCCGGCGGGGACGGTCGGTCAGGTTGGGACCAGCAAAATGCATCATATAACTGTGATGAAGCGTACAACTGCCCGCCGGACAGGGGACAGCTGTGGCGTTCGCGCTCCAATATTCCTGACCGATAGCCACCATGGCCGATTTCCGGTCACCCTCGACCAACCAAGTATGCGGAAGCACCGGCCCCCGATGGCTGCCGCGAATGAATTGCATGCAACCATTTTCGACCGTGGCATCCTCCATCGGAATCCAGATGTTGACAGTCCTGTGATGTTGATCGGGGGGGTGATACGCTTGGTCCTGATGCCAGGGAGTGGCCACTCCGAACCCGGCCGGTTTGAGAATCATGTTCTCGCCCTTGAAGTAAACCTCCTCCCCAAAAAGGAAACGGGCCAGCGCCGTCGCCCGCGCAAAAAGCCGGGACTCCCGGAGTTCCGGCACGCGCTCGGAGGGGCGGAAAATCTGGGGCAACGTCTCGCGCCCTTGCGCATCGAGCCCCCCCAGTTGCTTGCGGTCCGCCGTCGAAAAGAGTTGGTCGTAAAGACCGAGGAGCCACGGGCGCTCCTCCTCGTCCAGTATGCCGGGCACGCATAGAAATCCATCTTCAAAGAAGCGAGCTTTGTCAGTTTCCGTGATGGTCGGGAGGTTGGGGATGGATGGGGTCATGCGAATGACTTTTACGCATCGGGAGAGACTTGTCGTTCAGGACCATGGATGCGACATATTTAAACATGCACGAACGGCCCTTTGCGGAGCGTTACCTCGACCACCCCGACCTGCCGAAAGCCGTTCCTGGTTTGGGGCGTTCCCGCCATCGAGCGGCCCGGCGTGGGCTGCGTCCACACCGGCACGATGCGTATGAGTGCTGTTTGATTACGGAAGGAACGGTGGATTGGTTTGTGAATGACGAAAAATGGGTGCTCCCGCCTGGCAGCCTGTTTCTCACCCGGCCCGGTGAAGCCCATGGGGCGGTGCGCGCAAGGATTGAACCCTGTGGGCTCCGTTGGATCCAGATCCGTGTCGAAGCCTTGAAACATCCGGAATTGAGCCGCCGCCTGGTCCGTTTGAAAGGCCGACGATGGGGGGAAGCGGAAGGGTTGGCTGAGGGCTTTGACCGATGTCTGGACGAACTGCGAATGGGGCGGGCGGATGCCAGAACGGGTTTTGAACTCGCCTTTCACTCCTGGCTCCTGGCCATGGTGCGTCATGCCGAGAACTGGCGGCCACGCCCCCCGGTGGTAACCCGGTTGAGGGAACAGTTGCGACAGGATGCCGACGAGCTGCTTGGACTGCGGGTGGGCGATTTTGCTGCCCGCCTCGGTGTGAGCCGGGGCCGGGTGCACCAGCTTTTTCTGGCCGAGACAGGCGAGTCGCCCAAGGCCTGGCTGAATGCGTTCCGGCTCCGGCACGCCGCTGGCCGACTCCACGACCAGCAGACCAGCATTACTGATCTGGCGTTCGAATGTGGATTTTCAAGCAGTCAACATTTTGCCACGGCCTTCCGTCGTTATTTCGGGGTCACTCCCACCGAGTTTCGAACCCAGCTCTC
>CAZSPO010000645.1:0-1884 GCA_964608775.1 uncultured Chthoniobacterales bacterium
ATGCTCATTTTCAGTGGGTGTCCGCGATTTCAGTCACAATAACGGCAGTGATGAGACCCCAGTCCTCAAAGAAGCATGATGTCCAACCGATGCTGACAAAAAAAGGCTCGAAATGCTGATTATTGCTTGGTTGAAATGAGTTTCGCTAAAAACAACAACCAACCAAAACCAGTCATTTCGAGTGAACATCACGGTTGGCTTTCAGTTCATGGACCCTCGTCTGCGGGAGTTTGGCAAGTTCCGCCAGATTCACCGAATCCGCCACCTGCTGAAGTCGGCGGAGGATCCGTTTACCGTTGTCCGGGCCGTAGGTGCGGAGCGTTTCCTTCTGACTCCCCAGCAGTTTTGCGAGTTTTTTATTGATGAAAGAAATCTGCACCGGGAGAGAAAGATGTCAAGATTTATTTAACCCAAAGGGTTAATTTATCTTCCATCGGATAGCAAAGAGGGTGTTCGTGGAATGGCTCTGGTCGAGCTTACCTTCGATGGTTGCGATGAGGGACTCCCGCTGCTGGTCAACCTTGTCCTGTGCCTCAAAGAGCGAGCGGCGCTTCTCATTGCGATGCGATTCCAGCGCCTTGATCTGTTTTTGACCGGCAAGTTTTTCTTCCAGAGTGAGCGCAGTTGTCGCGGCCCGGCGGGCTTCCTTGATCTGGCGGTCGATCTCTTTGATCTCGCGTTCAAGGCCCATCTTCAAATCGTCCGCCCAGCCTTCAAGTTTTTCCGCCTCGGCTTCGAAGAACCGGGCGTTGCGTTCGGAAATGCTGCGGCGGATAGCAGCTTGGCGCTGCTCGATAGTCGCTGTCAGGGTGGTCGGCGAACTGGTAGAACACTCGCCGATCACTGTGCCCGGCAGTGTGAACATGCGGGGGACGGCTTCCTCATCGAGTAGAGTGCCCTCATCGGTGACAGCGGAAAAAATCAAGTGGTCTTCGGCCTGATCAAGGGACTCGACGGAAAAACAGGAGAGAGTTAGCCAGCCAGACTTTCCGACGAGCGGTTCGAGGCTGCTGACCTTGCCATCGTGACCGCCATAATCGAAACAAACTTCCTGCACCGACAACTCCCGGGATTTGGCCTGGGCGATTACCGCCTCGGCGAGTGGATGATTCAGACGATACAGGTGCGCCTCACCCGAGCGGCGTGGAAGTTCGTAAAGACCGAGGGGAATCTCGGGGATGCCGGGAAATGGTGAAGTTTTAAGGATGAAGGATGAATCATCACGAAAATGGGCGTGCCCGTTCAACTCGTGGTGCGAAAGCTGAGTCAGCAGGCGCTCGTAGCGGTTCAGGTAGGACTTGGAGGCTTCGTCGCTGACCTTGAGTTTTTCGCGCACCTCGTCGTCAAAATTCTCCAACAGCTTGCGCCGGGTGGAGGTCATGGATTCATTGATCTCCAGACTCAGTTCAAGCTGGAGCTGGTCGAAGGCGACCTTGATTTCCTCATGCTTGCGGCAGTGCTGGTAGATGTCGTTAATGCGTTTCTCGAAATCTACGCCGCTCTCAATGGCACCAAGAACTTCATCACTGGCACCGAATACTCCCTCGAAAAGCTGAAATTTTTCCGAGAGCAACTGATAGACGCGCTGGTCAGCGGCGTTTTTCCGGTTCAGAAAATTAACCACCACCACGTCATGCTTTTGCCCGTAGCGATGGCAACGGCCAATGCGTTGCTCAATGCGCTGCGGGTTCCACGGCAGATCGTAGTTCACCACGAGGGAACAGAATTGAAGATTGATGCCCTCCGCGCCGGCTTCCGTGGCGATCATAATGCGCCCATCGTCGCGGAAATAATCGACCAATGCCGAGCGCATGTCGGCGGTCTTGGAGCCGGAGATGCGATCCGTTCCCTGATGCTCCTCTATCCACGCTGAGTAGATGAGTT
>CAZSPO010000646.1:0-1867 GCA_964608775.1 uncultured Chthoniobacterales bacterium
GGCGGTTTGGTCTTTTCCGCCGATAGCAACGGCCTGGTGCGAGCGGTGCAAGCGGCGACCGGCCAGACGGCCTGGCATTATCCCACCGGAGGCCCGGTCCTCACCTCCCCGGCGATCGCCAACGGCCGAGTCTACGTCGGCAGCGCGGATGGTTGGGTCTATTGCCTCGACGCCGCCACCGGCCAACTGGCCTGGCGCTGGCGCGGAGCCCCGGCAGACCGACTCATCACGGTCTATGGCAAGCTGATGAGCAGCTGGCCCGTCACGGCCGTTCTCGTGCGGGACGGGACAGTTTACGGCACGGCGGGTCAATGGATGCAAAATGGAAACGCCACGTTTGCCCTCGACGCAGCCAGCGGGGAACCGCGTTGGGTGACTTGGACGGAGCCCGATTATGATCCAGCAAACTACTTGGCTCGCGAGGCTCACGCGTTTTCGCCTTCGGGCCAATTGGCATGGATTAACGACACGCTTTGGGTGCGGAGTTATCTTGGGATTCCTGGGGTGTTTGACCCGGCGACCGGTGCTCGGTTGGCGATTGATGAAATACTCACAAAGCTTAACAAGGCAAATTCGTGGAAATTTGGCTTCCGCCACGCGAATGCCGGGGGAGACCTCTTGGACACTGGGCGCGGCTTCGTCCTGCAAGGCGGTCGTCCCTTGCTCTACAATCCCGATATGCGAAGTGATAAAACTGCGGGTCGTTTTCTCGCTTATTACACGGGCGATCAACCGGGTGTGGCAGGTTCCCCACTGACCAAATCTGCGATTCCGCACAGTTTCCCAGCTCCCGCCCTCGCCGGTGACAAGATTGCCTTTGCCGGAGGCATCGGGGGAGGCAAGCCAACGGATTATCGCTCCCGCGATCCCGGCCTCGGCCTCAGCCTTTGGGAAACCGATAGGTGGCAGACGCTGTTCGAAGACGCGACCGCCCAAAAGGCTCCCGACGACCCCGACGCGGCGGTCCCTGGGGAGGAAACAAAAGAGGGCTCCACCGCCGGGCTACCCGATATGAAAGAAGGCTTTCTCTGCACCATCGACATGGCCAACGCACTCTGGCACGACGCCAAACCCGAGATCTGCGCCATTGCCCTGGCTCCCGACGCCGTGGTCGATGCCGGCGGCGTGCGAACGGGGGGCGGCGGCAACAAGCCGGTCCAATTGGGTGAGTGGAATCTTACCGCCCGCGACCTTGCCTCCGGCCAACCAAAATGGAGCATCCCCCTTCCCACCGAACCGATGCTCAATGCCATCGCCCCCTCTGCTGAAGGCCGCTGGTTTGTCACCCTTCGGGATGGCTCGATTGCTTGCGTGGAAACGAACGCAACCCGCTGAAGGGATCGGCGTTATTCGAGATAAAAACCGCCGACCTTGCCCTCTTTCAAACTGAGGGTAGCCAGCATTTCATCGCTCTCACCCCGGATGGAGAGCACCCATAAATGCACGGTAAAACCCTGCTGCTCCATGCTGCCGAGGTAGCGCGATTTAAATCCCTTTTTCAAGACTGGCTCAATCTGTTCCACCACCTTGGCGAATTCTTCCTTTGACAACTCTTTTTGCAGCTCGGGCGTGGCTCCTCCCACAAAATTTGGGTGATTGTTCTCAATGATCGCGGTGACCATCCCCAGCATTGCCTCCTCAGCGGCCTTCGGCGCATCAGCCGCCCGAGTCGGTTGAGGGAGAAAGAGCAGGCCGACGAGCGCGAACACGAAATAGCGGATAGAGATCATGGATGAGTTGGACGCGGCAACCGGCGGCTTTGTTCAGAAAAAATCGCGTCAACCTCCGGGCAGGGTGCATCTCTCATGATTGGACTTCCAAGGTAGCGCCCCGCTCGCCGAGCGGTCGGGAGTCGGCGCACGATCCC
>CAZSPO010000647.1:0-1865 GCA_964608775.1 uncultured Chthoniobacterales bacterium
CTGCGGTTTTTCCTGGCCAGAAGGGAGACGCTTTTTCCGGAGGTCCCGTTGCTCTTCGGAGGGGTGAGCCTGGCGCAGTTGCAGGCCTTCGATGGAATGGCCGAAGTCGCCGGTCTGCCGATGGCACTGAGTGTGGGGCCTACGGTGGATGCATTATTAACCATGCGCCCCGAAACGAAGAAGCTGTTCCTCGTCAATGGGGCATCCACTTTTGATCGCGATGCGCGGGAGAATGCCCTGCGGCAATGCGCGAAAATTTCCGATCGTGTGGAAGTAATTGCCTTTCCGGAGCTGCCGTTGGATGAACTCAAAATGCGCCTGAGCCAGCTCCCGCAGGAAGCAGCCGTGCTCTACCTAAGCTATTTCCAAAGTCCCAACGGGGAAACCTACACCCCGGCCCGCGTCGCGTTCGAAATCGCGTCGGCCTCATCGGTGCCTGTCCTTGGCCCCTATGATACTTATCTCGGCTTGGGTTTACTGGGCGTTTGTGCCTCGCCTTTTGAAGAGGAAGGCTTGGTGCTTGGGGGCCTGATCCGAAGGGTCCTTGAAGGCGAGAGTCCCGATCAGATTGGCATTGTCCCGTCCAATCCAGCACGGTTGATCGTCGATGATCGTCAATTGAAACGTTGGGGAATCACTTCGCTGCCGGAAGGGGCCGAGCGGCGATTTCACACTCCCACCCTCTGGGAGAGCCATCCGGGATGGGTCATCGGCACAGCTGCCGTCCTGGTTTTTCTTTGTTTGCTCATCACGGGTCTTGTTTTTGCTCGAATTCGTCAAAAGCAGACGGAAATCCAGCTTCGCAGTTCCGAGGCGCGATTTGCCGGTGTGTTTCGCAGCAGTCCGGCGGCCATGAGTATTATCCGCAGGTCTGACGGCCGGATCGTGGAGGTTAATCCGGTTTGGGAAACGACCACAGGCCTCTCCCGCGAGCAGGCGATTGGGAAAACGCCATGGGAAACCGGAATGGTGATCGCGGGGGAAGAGATGGAGTCGCGCTCCCGGCTTTTTCTCGATTCCCGAGAACCATTGCAAGACTATGATCAAGCCCTTCACGCGCCCGATGGTCGCACGCTGTTGCTGAGTCTCTCAAGCGCGGAACTCACCTTGAATGGAGAGCCCTGTTTGATCCTCGTCGCCAAAGATGTGACCGAACTCCGGCAGGCGGAGGAAACCCGGCAACAACTCAGCCAGGCGTCCCGGCTCGCGTTGTTGGGGGAAATGACCGCCTCCATCTCCCACGAGCTGAATCAGCCGCTCGGAGCCATTTTGAGCAACACCGATGCGGCTGAGATGCAGTTGGAGCAGCCGCATCCCTCGCTCGACGAACTCCGCTTGATTCTGGCCGACATTCGACGGGATGACCTGCGGGCCAGCGCCGTGATTAAGAAGGTGCGCGCCTTGGTAGGAACCCAGAAGTTCCACCGGGAAGCAGTGGATGTGAATGAACTCCTCAGAGAAACGCTAGTCCTAGTCAAACACGATGCCAACCGCCGGGGAGTCACCCTGCTTCTGGAACTCGCGCCGCAGCTCCCACGCATCGAGGCCGATGCCCTGCAAATTCAACAACTCTTGATCAACCTGATCGTCAACGGATTGGATGCCATGCACCAAACGCCGCCGCCGAACCGCCAACTCATCGTCAGGTCCGCGCAGAAGGATGGCGGTAATATCACGATTTCGGTGGAAGATCGCGGGCACGGTATTCCTTCCGAAAAACTTAGCCGGGTGTTTGAATCGTTCTACACGAGCAAGGAAGACGGGATGGGACTCGGACTCGCCTTGGCACAGTCCATCGCCGAGGCGCATGGCGGATATCTCATGGCAGAGAACAATCCTACCATCGGGGCCACCTTTTGTTGTAT
>CAZSPO010000648.1:0-1861 GCA_964608775.1 uncultured Chthoniobacterales bacterium
CTGTTAAAATAACAGAGCCGCTGCGGAAGGGTGAGTCCTTTGATAAACAACGGACATTTCAAAATAAAAATTTGCACCATCCCTGTGGCCCACCGGATCCGTTGCCCGATGAAGGCTCCCATGGTCTCCGGAGAGAGGCCCGAAAGAAGCGGGGTGGCAATGTAAGCACTGTGAAACCCCTTCGCATGTAAAGCCAGCGCCGTCTCCGCGTCTTCTGTGATGGTGTCCCCTGACAATCCATCTGTTAGTTGCAAACAGCGCCGTCGCATCACGGCTCCTGACCCGCAAAAGAAGGAGCTGTTCCAAAAATCCAACCCCCGTTGCACGACCCGATAAAACATCTCACTCTCACTCGGCATCTGGTGGAACGTATCAAGATTTTTTTCAATGGGGTCCGGGTTCGTAAAGAAGTGCGGGGTTTGTACCAGGAAAAGCTTGGGGTCTTCGTGGAAAAGTCCGACGGTTTTCTCCAAAAAATCCTCGGTCGGCACATGGTCCGCATCGAAAATCACGACCAAATCGCCTGTGGTCCGATGAAAGGCCTCGTTGAGATTGCCAGCCTTCGCGTGCCGATTTTTCGGCCGGGTCAAATAGAAGGCTCCGAGCTGCTCCGCCATGAGCGTCAAACTTTCTCGTCGCTCCCTGGCTGCCCGGGCGGCATCTGGATCCGGGGATTCCAACTTCTGATCCGTCCCGCCATCGTCACAAATATAGACCCGCAGCTTCTCCTGCGGATAACGCATTTGCACGGCGGCCATGACGGTCACTTCCAAGATTTCCGGACTCTCGTTGTAAGTCGGGATGTAAACATCGACCGTCGGCATCTCCTCATCCGGCGGCAGGGGGGCCGGTTTACGGGTGATCGGCCAGATGTTCACGAACTGGCCCAACATAAAAATCATGATCCCGTAGACCTCGGCTAAATAAAGAATCAACGCACAAACAAAGCTCGCGATACTCGTCCAGCTGTCCCAACCGCTGAATTCCACGGTGTAAAGGGTCCGCCAAAAAAAGTAGCGTAACACGATGAAAGTGGTGACCAGCAGGAAAGTGACGCGAAAAAATCGGTTGTCCGGCTGAATGCGCATCACGGAGGCGATCCCCAACAGGACGCCGGAGAAAATGAGTTGGCTGGAATACTGCACCATCGCCGTCGACAAGTAGGCGGTGATCGCGGTAACGACCGTCCACATCACAATCAGCGGGAAGACCCCGCTTGATCGATTTCTCCGCTCAATGGTTTTCAAAACAGGCGCGTTCACCAGGGTTGGCGAAGACTGGGGGGACTTTCGCTCCGATCGGGTTAATTCGCAACCGGAAGGGTGCCCGAGGGCTCCCACCCCCTTCTTCGTGCATAACCCCCGATAACCAAGCGAGTTCCGGCTGACAAGTCATATTTTGAAAGGCTCGAACATCGTGGGGATCGGGCACGGTTTCGTCCCAACGTCGCGCGCATCGATTTCGAAGCCGTGCCTGCGGCATCACGCATTGTGACGCCCGGTTGGGGCTTGGCCATTATTCTTGAAATTGTGGACTCAGGGCGGCGCTCGTCCCTCGCTTGCCCCAGGCCGTTGGCCTACAGAAGTCGGTCGCCAAACACTCGAAATTTCTTAATGGCACCGCTATCAAGGGACGATCAAGGGACGATCAAGAGGCGTTGATAGCCCGCTGAGAAAAGCCGGGCGGACAAGGCAAATGGAACGACCGGACCGCAGATTGAACTGCGCGATGCAGGGTTCGAACCTGCGACATCTTGCGTGTGAAGCAAGCGCTCTACCACTGAGCTAATCGCGCGGAAAGAAATTTTACTTGCTCCAACTCGCCGCCAAGCGCAACCCCTTTTCCTCAGTTCAGAGGCGTG
>CAZSPO010000649.1:0-1838 GCA_964608775.1 uncultured Chthoniobacterales bacterium
TTGGCCGGGGGTCTCGTCATTAAAAACCAGGTTTCCAATGTTATCGAATGTCGCAAGTTCATCCAGCAGCGCAGGCGAAGGTTCAAAATTTGTGCTCCAGCGAATATGCATCAGGTGCCGCGCCTGGTTTTCGTCATTCATCCGCGCATATTGGCGGGCCAATTCCATGCCGTCCCGCCGCCACAGACTGCCCCGGCGCTCGCGATCACGGCTGATCCGCACCGCCCCACAGACGGTGGTGATCCCACAGCTGGTTGCCCGGTTGTCCATAAAATAAAAAGCGGTTTCCAGGGGAAATTCTGCCGAAGGCCGCGGAGCAATTTCCTTCTCCAGATAATCCGTGTGGGTGTCGATAATCCCGGGAATAAGCCAGCGCCCCCTGGCGTCCAGGCCCTCAGGGTAACTTTTGCCCCGCACCACCTCGGCGATGCGGTTGCCCTCAATGACCACCGAACCCATGAAGTCCTCACGCGTCGTGACCACGTGGGCATTGGTAATAATCTGTCTGTTCATTGACCATACTTTACCTTCCTTGCGTTAAGGAATGAAAAAGATGAGACAACGGGTAAAAAAAGGCATCTCCACGCCCACCCAAACTATAATCGATTCCCATGTTACCGGTTCCTATCAGCATCGGTACCGGTATCGGTATCGGTATCGATATCAGTATCGGCATCGGGACCGGCATCGGTATCGACTCCCACGGCGTAATGCCCCAAGTCCTCGTGGACCGTATAGCCTCGTTCACCGTTCAGTTGATCTCAATACTCCATACCAGTTGAGTCTCATCTGGATGATCCCGATAATGAAAGCGATCAATGCTTTGTAGGTCACAACCATTCCTGGCATAAAAGCGACAGGCCGCAAGATTGTTGCTCTGTGTCTCAATCTTCATTCGCTTGCATCCTCTCGACCTTGACCACCTGATCGCTTGCGCAAAAAGTCGGGAACCGATTCCCCGCCTCCTACAACTTGGGGAAATCCTGATATCCCAAAGCACCGATATATCCGAACGTCCTTCCAGCATATCGACTCCCTTTGTGTCATGCGCAACTATGCAACCGCCCGCAGATTCACCGCGGAGGAGCACTTGAAACATGACCCAATTGGATAGATCCCAAAACCCAGCCCATCGCGTCGGAGATTCCATCTCGTCGTAGTTCTTTTCTTTTTCGGGAACCTTCCGCTCCTTCAGGGCGATGCCCTCAAGGCCTTGATTTACTACGACAACTTCAAGAATCGAGCTGTATCGAAAGTGTGACGGGATTTGAGCGTATTCCGTCAAAACTGCTTCGGAATTAGGGCCCAAGGCGGTCTCAGTGATTTCAATCATGCTTGTCGATTTCCGCGATTTCCAGATTGCGGTGCATTCGTACAAAGATCCAACCCTCCAGGACTGCTTCCAATTCTTTTCGGCACCCTTCGAGTGTTTCGGAAGCTGCATAAACGCCTCTGCATGAGGGAATTTCACCGTAAAAGCCCTCGTCCTCGGGTAAAAGCTCATAAGTGGCCGTTTCCATGGCACGCTGAATGTATTCCCGAACCATGGCCTCAGCCTAAAGCTTCCTGGGCTTAACTCAATTTTCTTTTTGCGAACGCGCCCAGCTGTGGTGCGGTGTTAAGCGTCACCTGCAGTGACTGGTTGGAATTTAATATTCACGCGCAGGGACGCAGGGGCGCAGAGATTTTCTTCGAGCCCATACACCGTCTCAAGCAGGCCAGGAGCCAATTCCCTTTGTAACTCGAATAAGCATTCAATAATTCCGAATCCCATCACGCAACCTTTCGATCCCGATTTGCTTGCGCCATCTTCGCTTTGCTCCGTCGATACCGACCCC
>CAZSPO010000650.1:0-1835 GCA_964608775.1 uncultured Chthoniobacterales bacterium
ACTCTCACCCACGTTGACGCCAGCTTCGCGGGCGCTCCAAGAATGCTTGACTGACGTCACAGACTTCCCATTTTAAGTTGTGAATGTAAAAGCTCAGCAAACCCGACTGATCAATCGTTATCGGAGGCTGTCGCCCCCCCTCGAGATTCATGCAGCGTCCAAAATCGACAGCGTGGCACCACCCGCCCGGCAAGCGTGGTTCGACTTTGCGATCGAGTGCGATCAGTTGGTAAAATCGATCACCAGACTCATCGCCAAAAACAACTTGCTGGACCGGAAACCGCTCCTGATGAAAATTCTCCGACAGACGGAGAAATGGCGGCTGCTAGGCGAAGAGAGCGGTCAGCTCTGGGATGAAGTGATCGAAATCAGCCGGAATTCCGACTACAAGTTCTGGGACTGGGTGGCCGTCCTTCTGGGCAAAAATCCTCCAAAAGACAAATGGATGCAGCGAGAATACCGGACGCTCCAGAAGTCATGGCATGCCTGCGGCAAGCGATTCGATAAGCTCGCCCGCGAAAGAGAATTGCTCCTGATCGAGATCGAAGCGTCCCCGAGCCGAGCAGCAGACCAACTACACCATTCTGCCCAAAGCGATGCAGGACCGTAAAAGGCTCATCGACCGATTGAACGCAAAAGGGAAAATTCTTGTCCCAATCTAACCACTATTGGATTATGCAAATCATGAACTCTATCCTTGCCATTGCTCCTTACCGCTTTGCAGGCACTTGGGTGTTCGACGACGCTGCCGTAGGTCTCGTCCGCGAGCCGTTCGTTGCAGGAGCCGATCATATTATTGATCTACTTTCAGCACATATCCCTGATGCACACGAGGGATTTCGTCTGACGGTTGCCGATCAGCCTTTTCCAGGTTATCAAGCCCATTTTGTACTCGGTCGTCCTGAATTTAACGGGAACTGGTATTCATGGCCAGAACGAGGGGTTGAAGGTTGGCTTTGCCCAGCTCTCTTCAAGTATTTTCCGATTGCCCCCCAAAACATTTATGTAAAGGCGTCTCCTGAATATACCGTCACCCAACAAGGCGGATCCACTTAATTCTCGGCCCATAGAGCTACCGCGGGCGAGTGATGTGCAACGTTAAGTAATAAAATCATCCTGTGGACTATCACGAAATCAGAGCAAAAATTCGCGCTGCTGAACCTTGCGAGCACAAGAATACGACGCTTAGCAAGAAGCTGAATCGTGCTGGTATCTGGCAGGTGATGAATCAATGTGCTTTCTGCGGAAAACAAATTGGCCAATATGTTTCCTACAAGTCTCAAGGTATTGATTTGGATTCACTGCCGGAATGGGACGAAGCCCTCGCAGCTTCATCTGTTGATGAATTGAAATTGAAGGTTTCAGCGGCATGGAAAGTTGAGAAGAAAAGGCAAATTGAGGGAAAACTTAAAGAGTATGATGCATATATTGGTAGCAAACAATGGCGGATTCGGGCGGAAAAAGTGCTGAAGCGAGATAAGTATTTATGCCAAGCATGTGGCATCGCAAAGGCTACAGAAGTGCATCACCGAACATATTCACACCTCTATGATGAGCCATTGTTTGATTTGGTCTCAGTGTGTGAAGCTTGCCACTCCAAGCTCCACCCTGAAGAGCAAATATCCCTTAGAAATATGTATGACATCCTGATTTCAGCATTAGACTAATAGAACAAGTGAACAAGATATTACACCTTACGCTCGACCCACCTCACTAGCCGCCATGACCATTAAACCCTAAACTTACATTCGAACACTCGCCCCTGCCAGGAGTAGCAGGCTGAGGTGGACCCCATCTTTCGGCCACCGGGGTCGCTTTTTAAGCTTACTTTCCGG
>CAZSPO010000651.1:0-797 GCA_964608775.1 uncultured Chthoniobacterales bacterium
CCCCTATTTTATAGACGGGCTGCCGGGGCGACTTGCTCTGGTCCATGGCACGGAGCTCGCCGATTTTGCGGCCGATGCTGCGGGGACCGATCCCGAAATCGCTGGACTCCCCGAGGGAAGCATTGTCAGCGACACCGGAGAACTGGTGTGGGAAGAGGATCCGAATGGCGGTTGTGTCCTGATCGACGCGCCGCGCACCCAGGGAATCATCGGGTATGTCGGACATCGTTCCATCACCCATTTGGAGGTGGATCTCGAGACCCCGTTTGCGGCTGTGACACTGCATGCGCGCGACGAGCGACCGATTGCCCGGACGGATTCGATTCTCCTCGGCACCGGAGCCCGCATGGCGAATACGGGCATGGCGTGGGTTGACTCGACTCGCAGCACCCTCGCCGCGTGGGGCGAGGCTCCCACGCGGATCGAGCCTGTGGTCGGCCGCATCACGTTGAAGAATCTTGACCATCCCACGAGCGTGCAGATTCAGCGGCTCGACGAATGGGGGCAGCCCGATGGCGAGCAGCGGGAAGCCGTGAGGGTGGAGGACGGCTTCGCGATTGATCTAGCCGCCTCCGATGCCAGTGTCTGGCACCTGATTACAGTGGTGCGATGAGGCACTCCCGAAAACGGTGAAGGGTTGTTTTGGTGCAACGTGTTGCGGGTGGCACCCTTTGCGAGCCCTCAAGACGGACTCCATTTTCCAGTAACTAAGCAAACCAAAGGAGGACCGCTGACGAAATTCCATGACCCTTCGTTTTCGGCTCTCTGGTGGCCTGTCGAGCCATGCCAACCTCCCC
>CAZSPO010000651.1:807-1811 GCA_964608775.1 uncultured Chthoniobacterales bacterium
TAACAGTACCACTCTCAATCCTCTAACTGCACCCCCAACCCCCAAAAAATGATGAAAAGAAAAATCGTTGCCCGGCTCGCCTTAGGCGGGTTGTTGTTATGTCCCGGAGGGATCCTGGTTTCGGCGGAGACCGAAACTGAATCCCACTCCCGCTTTGATGAGGTGATTATCGATTCTGATGGAGCCAAAAGTATCTGGACGAAAGCCTACGGTGATATCAACGGGGATGGGTTGGCCGATATGCTGGCCGGCGGTCGGCGTGGCGGCGGCTTGGAGGCCTACCTGGCCCCGGACTGGGAGCGACAGGTTATCAATGATTCGCTGGTGGTGGTAACGGATGGCGAGGTTGCCGACCTAGACAACGATGGCATCAACGATATCACCATTCTCCTGCTGGACCGCATTGCCTGGCTAAAGGGCCCGGACTGGACCCTGCGCACAATCGACGAAATCAAGATGCACGATGTCGAGGTGGCCGATTTCGATGGAGATGGACTGCTGGATGTTGCAGCGCGCAACCAGGGAGCCTTCGGAGGCGGGCAAGGGGGAAACCGTATTTTTGTCTATCGGCAATACCCGGCTGGTGTATGGAGACGGCAGGCGATTGCGGTTCCACCCGGGGAGGGTCTACTGGCCCGGGACCTCAACGGAAATGGCCGCCCCGATCTTGTTGGCAACGGCGTCTGGCTTGAAAATACGGGAGACATTGATGACTGGAGACTGCACACCTTTACCGAGAGCTGGACCTGGCCCCACGTCTATCTCGACGTGGCCGATATGAACCATGACGGACGCCCGGATATCCTGCACTCCCCAGCCGAGTTGCACAACCAGTTCTATCGGATCTCGTGGTTCGAGGCTCCTGAAGATCCGACCGGGCTGTGGAAAGAGCACGTGGTGGTCGAGCACATTGAATCGGTCATTCACTTCGTTGGTGCAGCCGACTTCAATCGGGACGGGAGGATGGACATCATGTATGCGCACATGCGCCAGGGGGACTATCC
>CAZSPO010000652.1:0-1807 GCA_964608775.1 uncultured Chthoniobacterales bacterium
GGACACAGCACCCTACCGGAATTCCCACGCCCAATGACGTGATACTTCGCCCCCTCAAATTCCAGTCGCGGCTTTCACGTCTTTTAACTTCATTGCCACCCAGCTTTGGTCAAACCAAGACATAAATACTAAAATATATGATCCCTTCTGCCTACCCTGATATTATGGATGCCTGTTTTGCGTTTTGTTATGGGTTTTGGGTTGCTTCCGGTGATCAAATTTAAGCTGAGGAAAGTTAATATGAAGTTTTCGTCGGGGTCTTTTTCCGCGTTCTTGTCGGCGACAACACCGTTTTGAGAATGGGGAGATACCTCCTGGAGAGCAGCAGCAGACCGGCAACAAAAACCGTCGTGCTGGCCAGGAAGACCAGCGGCTGATGCGTTGCAACCCCAAGAATCGTGCGGCTCGCATTATCCATCGCATGCCTGATCGCTCCCGACGCAACATCGGCAGCCGGTTCTGTGAAGGCTCGGGGCTGTGTTGCAAATGCCACGCAGGCGGCTGCAATCCCCATCCCTTTCCAGTTGCGCTCGACAAATTTCAGGAAATCTTCTCCGTGCCGTCCGAGCCCGACCAAAAAGGGCTCCTTTTGACCCTCCCTGATGACCGCCTGCATCATCGAAAGACGTCCGGGGGTTTTTTCGAGAATCTGAATGGCAGGACGCCCCATTTCCAGAACCACAGGAAATGCGTCTCGTCCGGCTCCACGGAAGAGGCTTTCGGCGGCTTCCACTCCGTGACGCCCCGCCACACGCACCCCATCCGCGCCGTGACGCCCAATCCAAGCGGCGGTGCCATTCCCCGCCTTTTCCCAGACGGGCAGAATATCATCTCCAAACTCCTGCAACCAGCGTCCCCCCGCCGGACCGGTCGCTCTCAGCATTGGCAGGGTAATTTCGCCATGGCGCACCAGCAGTTCAGTGGTGTCAGGCCCCAGTTTTGCGAGGAACTGCTGTGCTCCGGCCTCGCCCATTTCCGAGGTAAGCTTCAAAGCCAGTGGCTCGTTCTTCGCTGCGAGGGAGGCCAGAGGTCCGCCATTTCGAAGGATTTTTGCCAGAATTTTGACTCCGGTATCCACTTTGCCCGCACACACACCGGAAGTGGACAACTGGCTCAAAAGAACCAGTGAGAGGAGCGGGAAAGTGCGGCATGGGTTCATATTTGTGATAAGGCGTATAGGAGAGCTTTTTCCGAAAACATTTCAGAATTCAGTCATTTGTTTCCGACACGATCGCTCGGCACCACGTTGCGTGTGCGTCTGCGAACTGCTTGGGAAGATCCTTGTTGTTCAGCAGTTCCTGTTTCACCGCATCGAGATAGCGGTTGAGTTGTTTTTCGAGTTCCGGACGCAAATAGTAGTGGGTTACCCCCTCTTCGATTGCGAGGCCGACAGTAAAACCAATAACCCAACCCACCGGACCACTGCCGATTCGCACCGCTTTCGAGCCGGCTTTGATCCCCAGTCGTGTGGTTATCCATTTCACCAAGTTGCCGAGCGAATTGCCGGTGATCATCGTGGTTCCCAAGACGAGACCGATGCTCCCTGCCTGCGACTGCAATGCTGCTGTCTTCACCTGTGCGTCCGACTGGAAAGGTGCCAGTGCCGGAGCCGGGATCATTCGACGCACCTCGCCGTCGAGGGAATCCATGAGGACACTGAGTTGCGCTGCGTGCTCGTCATTGATGCGGAGGATTTCCTCGTTAAAAACCTTTGAGGAGGCCAAAAGTCTTGCCACACTGGATGAGAGTCGCCAGGAGAACGGGCTGCGCAAGCAGCTGGCCGAGCTGTGCGAAGGCAGTTTCGTGA
>CAZSPO010000653.1:0-1806 GCA_964608775.1 uncultured Chthoniobacterales bacterium
AAATCGACGCGCCATGAGCAACCCTGTCCTTGCACCGTGGCACTGCGCGTCCAGACGGCCGTGGATCGCCTGTTCCTCAACGACGCGGGCGGCAGCCTCACGCCCACCGTCTTACGCCGTATCACCCTGGAACCGCTGAAAAGCTCGCCAGAAGGGCTCGGTTGCGGTATGGATGTCACCGTGCGCACACCAACCCTCTATCTGGACACCTCCGTTCTGGGCGGCTACTTCGACGACGTGTGGAAGCAGCCCACCCAAGAGCTCAGCTCATGATCGGAAACAAGCTCATCTTTGAAGACCTTGGGTGGCAACATCGAGCCTATGTCGCGAGTGGGCTCAAATCACTTGAGTATGTCAACCGCGAGGACCCTGCGGTTGGGGCGCTGCCTGTGGAAATGGAAGCTTGGGAGCAGATTGATGAAGGGATTCGAATTAATAACTTGGAAATTGTAAACGCGGGCAGCTTGATATTGCTGAGACGGGAACAAGAATTCATTATTCAGCCGGTTTACAATGCCATTAGCACCATCAAGCTACATCTGGCCGATTTCTTTACTGCATTAAACTACGACGATGCGTTGTCCTTTCTCGCCGAGAATCCTATCCCGCGAGGCAAACCATTTTCGGAACTTGTTGTCGGTAATCTTGCGGTTTTCGCTGATCGGTGGGCGTGGATCCACGAACCCGGCGGAACGGAAGGTATGTTCCAGATCTGGGGAGGAACTCCACCCAAGGGGTTGATTCCAAGTGAACGACTAAGTGAGGTTCAGAGAGATCTAAGCACTCGCGCTGCTGCTGACTTTGCAAATTTCCCGAGTCATGTTCCGTAGAATTTACAACATCTTTATTTTTGCTTTCCTTTTCAATCTTATGAGCCCGGTTTACTCTGAGGAGCTGAGAATAGAAGGTGACGTTTCACTGCTCGATGTATTTGAGGCTGGATTTCGACCGAGAAACGTATCCGGCTTAGAAAAGAGTATATGTCAGACGGAGAATGCCGAAATCTCCCTTGTTTTCGCAAGCGGCGACAAAGTGGAGTTTTTTGCCGAACGTATCTCTTTCACGGTCAATCGCGCCGATATTGTGGTGCAACTCCGAGCTAGCTCTCCGCCAATCAATACGTTTGAAGCGAGACAGATCATCAGACCGTTTCTGGTGGGAAATCCATCGAAAACAAACAACTTCGAAACCTACGTAACCAGTGTGGAGGCCGATGCTCTGAAAGCATACGACGGTTTTGGGTTCAGCTTTGATCCAGGTGAGAATGTGAAAGCCACGTTAGGGTTAGTTGCGGGAAACACTTCGACGGATAGTCCGCTCCGATTTGTTTGCACTATCCAGTGGACTGTTGAAAACTCTCGCGCAGATCGGCGGGATGAGGTCATTAGCCCGCCCAACGGCTTTGAAGACCATTCGATGGAACCAGCGAGTCCAACTCTGAGGACGACCCGCGATGCTGAAAATAACTCGATTCGTGATGATAAGCCACGAGGTGCCTCAGAACAAGAAGAGGTTGTTCTTCAGAGAGAGGAAGAGCCTCGATTTTGGGCAACTTGGAAACTAGCACTGATCGTAATCGCAGTGCTAGGCATCCTCCTTCTCCTCATCCGGGCGATCTCGCGTAGCCGTGCGTCGTAGGCCTGTCGGTGAAGTCGAACGACTACCCGGGCGCAAGAGCAAACGACCGCTCCCGTCACGCCTCGTGCTTGTGGGTGCCGAGTGCGGCTGTCGCCGGAATCAAAAAAGGAGGGAAACAACGGTGTCCAAAATGAAGCTTCATAATTTCGCGTAGCACCTCCTTAGATG
>CAZSPO010000654.1:0-1805 GCA_964608775.1 uncultured Chthoniobacterales bacterium
AGGTGTATCCAAATGCTACACCATTTGGTCAAGCCCTCAGGCTCGGTTGCAACACCCGCTCATGAACCTAATTGGGCACCTGCTTCCCTTCAGCAAACTTGGCCTGAATAATCCCAAAAATGTAGCGCGTCATCTTTTCAGGGAATTCTGGGCACTCTCCGATATTAATTTCCAAGCGATGCCAGGAGAGACCATCGGGTTGATTGGAAGAAATGGAGCAGGCAAAAGTACCTTGCTGCAAATTATCAGTGGCATTCTGAAACCCACCAAGGGAAGCGTGATGTTGCAGGGCCGGGTGGCGGCTTTGTTAGAATTGGGCAGTGGATTTAATCCCGAATTCACCGGGCGTGAAAACATCATGATGAATGGGGCGATCCTTGGAATGACAAAGGAGGAGATACTTGAACGATTTGAGGACATCGAACGATTTGCCGATATTGGAGACTTCATAGACCAGCCGATCAAGACTTACAGCTCAGGCATGACCATGCGCCTGGCTTTCTCGGTGGCCACCAGCTCTAAACCCAATATTCTCATTATTGATGAGGCACTCAGTGTGGGTGATGTCTTCTTTGGGCAGAAGTGCATGCAGCGCCTTCTGGAAATGCAGGCTACCGGTGTCACTATCCTTTTTGTGTCCCATAATGTGAACCTCATTCAGAATATTTGCCAAAAGGCGGTATTCCTGAGGGGGGGCGAACTTCGCTTTTTTGGTGATAGCAAAAAGGCCGCGCGCCTTTACTTTGAAGAGGAAGGAGAGCGGGCGGTCCCGCTGCCATCGGTGGCCGACGCGGACACGCTGAGGGCGGCGCTGCCGCCTGACTGGTTTGACCATGCAATTTGGACCCCGAAAAAGGAGGTTGATGAATTTATTTCCACTCACATGCGATTTCTTGGTATTCGCGTGCTGGATAGTAACGGGCAATTTACTTCCACTGTGCAAATGTCTTCGACTTTCACCATTGAGGCTGCTTTCGCTACGAATGCGGGGGGATGTTTCAATCCACTATTGCAAATCACCAACCGCTTTGGACAAATTGTCGCCTCTATGAGCCCTTTCAATGCCCGTCATGAACTTGTTCGCGTTCAACCCGGTTCTGTGGCCATTGCCTCTTTCGAAATCCAAGCCGCCATCGAAACAGGGGAATATACCTTTAAAGTAAGTGTTGCCACAAACGATCCCCGCCGCCCTGGAACCCCTCTCGTGTTGGAGTCGGAATCCATAGGTCCCTTGCATGTCGATTGGGATTACCAAACCGGTCATCCTCCATTTGTTGGGATGTTTCATCTTCCTCACAAAGTATCGGTCATGACTTTGCCTTCTCTCTATGCGGAGCAGGTGAACAGAGACTCAACTGTGCCTTCTCCTGTCTAAAGGGTTTTGACCATCCACTCTCTATCTCCGTGAAAATAACAATGCTAAATAGATTAACAGAGCGTTTGCCAGGCTTTTTACCAAAAAAATCCCTTAGGGCTTGGGTTGAAGCTACCCGGTTAATTGGCGACGCGGTCGCCAAAATTCTTCAACAGGTCAATTTACTGGCCACCCGCGATCAGTCGAGCCGTCAACACGACGAAGTCCTACACGGTTTGTCTGCGCTGTCTGCTAAACTAGACTGTCAGTTTTTTGCCCGCGAGCACCAAACCGCCCAATTGCTTTCCGCTGCACGCCTCAATGCGACTGCAGCGAGGATTGCGGCGGATGCATCTGAACCGTTCAGAAATATTGGAGGGCAATTGAGCGAGGTTGAGCGAGTTGCCGCTGAAATTCTAAATCAGCAAGATTCGCTGATGAAGCAATCAGT
>CAZSPO010000655.1:0-1802 GCA_964608775.1 uncultured Chthoniobacterales bacterium
AGCCTGCGCATCGCCGCGCCGTTCCGTTACGGGCTAGCCATCAACGGCCGCTTCGTCCATCGGACCAACCAGCTGGATTATCCAGACACTCTGCGCCCGCCCGAAGCCTGGCATCTACCCATTGCCGCGGGGTATCTCCAACCGGGCCGAAACCGCCTGCTGTTCGACATCGACCGGGAAGACTTCGACGCGTCGCGCGCTCTTCTGGCCGAACTCCACGTCGAATTGACCAACGGTCAGGTGCTGACGTTCGCCAGCGGCCCCGGCTGGACCCGGACCCTGCCGAAAGTGGGGTGGCCGGGAGACATCCTGAAGCTCGATCCCGCCAGCTGGGAGGCCGCGCCAGTCACGGAGGCACCCGCGGGCTTCGAGAACCCCGATTTCACAGTGCTACCGGCTTACGGCCCTCGTGCGGCCCGGCTGGGCGTGGACGAGTGGCTGATCTTCGCTCCCGCGGCGCAGCCGGTCGAACTCGGTGGGTTGCCCGCCGACAGCCCTTTGACCGTCCGGACCTTCGATCCGCGCCTCGGCACGCTCTCCGGACCCGGGCCGGCCCGGACCGATACTTTTGGCCGCTGGACCAGCAAGGCACAAGCGACGCCTGGAGACCGGGTTTACCTCGTCCAATCAACCGGCGCGGACGTCCCACCGCCACCCTCCGAACCGTCCGGCTCCACCTCCACCTCCACCTCCGCGTCCCGGTCCACGCCCGCCCCGCGACCGCACATCGTCCTCGTCATGGCGGACGACATGGGATGGGGACAAACCGGCTACTACGGCCACCCGGTTCTAAAGACGCCGAATCTCGACGCCATGGCCGCCAACGGCCTTCGCCTCGACCGCTTTTACGCCGGGGGCCCGGTCTGTTCTCCGACCCGCGCCTCCGTGTTGACTGGGCGCAGCCCCCACCGAAGCGGCGTCTTTTCCCATGGATTTGCGCTTCGGCATCAGGAGAAAACCCTTCCCGAGGCGCTTCGCAAAGCGGGTTACCGGACCGGTCACTTTGGGAAATGGCACCTCAACGGGTTTAGCGGCCCCGGCGCTCCCATCTTGCCGGATGATCCCTTCGGCCCGGGCCGTTTCGGCTTCCAGGAATGGGTCTCGGCCACCAATTTCTTTGACCGGAATCCCATCCTCAGCCGGGGGGGCGACTTCGAGGAGTTCAAAGGGGATTCCTCGGAGATCATCGTCGCTGAAGCGATCGCCTTCATGGAGCGCCATCTGGGGACGGGCGATCCATTCTTCGCCGTGATCTGGTACGGCTCCCCGCACGACCCCTTCTTGGCTTCGCCCGAGGACCGTGCCGGTTTCGAGGAGTTGCCCCAGGCCTCGCAGCATCATCATGGCGAACTCGTGGCCATGGACCGCAGCATCGGCACCCTGCGCGGCGCCTTGCGACGGCTCGGGATCGAGCGCGACACGCTGCTCGTTTTCTGCAGCGACAACGGTGGATTGCGCGGCATCAAGCCCTCCACCACCGGCGGTCTCCGCGGCCACAAAGGCACGCTCTTCGAAGGTGGTTTGCGGGGTAAGCGTTCGGTGAGCCCGTGGTGACATGTCGGCCAGACGGCGGCAAGTTCAGGCATGGCAAAACCTGACTCAAAACCACGGACCCGCCGCAGCCTTGCAGAGATCGCGACGTTGATCAAGCGGCTCGAACATTCGCATGGCACCGTTGCCGAGTTCGCCGCCGAAATCGGTGTGGCGATCCCCACCATCTACAGCTGGAAACGACGCCTGCAGGGCGCGCCCAGCCAGCGTAGGGAGCCGAACGAGGCGACCATGGTGCGGGTGATCGCTCG
>CAZSPO010000656.1:0-1801 GCA_964608775.1 uncultured Chthoniobacterales bacterium
CCTAATGGGCGGTGCGAGCGCGACATCGGTCACCGGCCCATTCTGAGGGTTTGCATTGGTGGAAGCTGCGAAAGACCGTGGCGAAATATTGCGTCGACGAAAATCCGGTGGCGAAAGCGGCTTCTGTCACGTTTTGCCCCGCTGCAAGCAGGGCGGCTGCCCGATTGATTCGGACCCGGTTAAGGAGCCAGGCCGGGCGATCACCCGTGAGACGCTCGACCAGCTCGGTGAATCGCGTCCGCTTCAGGCCGCACGCGGCCGCCATGGTTTCGAGCGTCCAAGGTTGATCACACACTACGGGCAAACGCTCAATAAAAGCACGGACTACCGCCTCGGAACCTTCGGGAAACGGGCGAGGATCGTGGCGACTCAGCCCCTCGGCCAGCTCGCCCAAGGCGGCAACGGCAAGGCCACGGGCGAGGAGATCTTCGGGTCGGGCAAGGACCGCACGGGCGAGTTCTGGGAGGAGCCACTGCATGCGAGGGCTGGCGGGCAAGGCGTGTCTCCGCCGCCGGGTGAGCCTGTCGTGCAGCCGTCGGGTATCGGATGTATCCAAGCCAAGCAACGGCGGCCACTGCATCAAGGGCGGTTTTTTTTGATAAGCTTCTGCCGTGCGAATCACGACATAAACAAGCTCCGCATTGGGTTCAACCGGGTGGGCTCCCCCGTGGCGTTGCCAGGGGAGGGTGAAGAAACATTCCCCCGGCCGAATCACTTCCACCCGACCTTCGACTTCCCATTCGACGCTTCCCTTTTGCATGAGCACGATTTCTACCCCCGCATTGCGATGGCGGGGCAGCCGACGGGGGGACTTGGACGGATGCCAAAATCCACAATGAGAGAAGCAGGACATGTGCAAATTTTACCGCCGCATGGAAGTGAACGCCAGTCCGAGTTCCCCGGGTAAGATGCCAGGACCATGACGCAAACTCTTGTCTCTCCCATCAACGAATCCCAGCAAAACCAATATCGGACCGAAGGTTACACCACCGTTCCCGGCTTCTTCGACGCGGCAGAAGTCAGACTGATGCAGAAAGAAATCGACCGCTTGGTGGCCGAGGGTCTGCTTCGGAATGTGGCGACACTGGGGGATGGAAAAACTCAATCGACTACGAAAGCGAATTTGCAGATCTGCCCCCTCAGCCCGGTGAGCGAAGTTTTCCGGGCACTCCCTTTTTCGGAAAAGGTTCGGTCGGCGGTAGGGCGTTTAATCGGGGGTGATTTCCACCTTCAGCTCGACCAGATTTTCCTGAAACCAGCCCGGCATGGGGCGGGGACAAATTGGCATCAGGACAATGCTTATTTTCAATGTGCCGATCCGTTTCAAGGCGTTGGCATGTGGGTGGCGGTGCACGATGCGACCGTGGCAAATGGGACCATGCACGTGGTGCCGCGCAGTCATGAGAGCGCACTAAAGCATGAGCGGGATACGGGGAGTGACCACCATATCACCTGCCGGATTGAGGAGAACGCGACGATCGTGCCGATTGAATTGGCGGCGGGCGGGGTGCTTTTTTTCAATTACGGCGTCGCGCATTGCACCAAAGCCAACACCACCGATCAGGCGCGGGCAGGGTTGGCTGAGCATTTTGTGACGGCGACGCATTTGTCCCAGACCCGAGCGGGGGGCCGGATCCGACCGAAATTGGCCGGGGCAGGGTTCGACGGCGGATTGGAAGCATACGGCGTGGACCTGCGGGGGGCGTGGGAGGCAATGCGAGAGGCGGCTTGAACCCAACGAAGTTTCTTGCGGGACCAGGCGTCGGCAGGGTGAGCCGGAGCAGATGGCTCGGAACCTGGT
>CAZSPO010000657.1:0-1795 GCA_964608775.1 uncultured Chthoniobacterales bacterium
CCGGCCGTCGATCATCCTTTTCCGGATCTGCGGGGCGGTGTAACACAAGGTCTGTAAATTCGGGTCGCCATTCTTTTTGGGCGTAGCTCCTCTCCGGGGGCTAGCCCCCGGAGAGGTCGTCAGTCATCAGGGTTTTTCTTACCAAGGAGAAACCAGGATGAGACATGAACTGAGTAACGCAATGGCGGAGATTGTGGAACAGGTGATCGCTGAGGGCCCCGAGGGGATGTCGAAAGTGTTCACCGAACTGTTCAACCTCGCTATGCGTCTTGAGCGCTCAAAGTTCTTGGGTGCCGAGGAATACGCTCGCACTCCCGAGCGACGCGGCTACGCGAATGGCTACCAAGATAAACGCGTGGATACACCTGCGGGGACATTGAATGTGCAGGTTCCTAAAACACGTGGGAGTGAAGAGCCCTTCTACCCGCAATCACTCGAGCGCGGACGGCGCTCGACGCGCGCGCTGCAACTATGTGTGGCGCAGATGTATGTCCAGGGCGTCTCTACGCGCGATGTCGAGAAGGTCATGAAGGAGTTTGGCCTGGAGAATCTCTGTTCGACTCAGGTCAGCCGAGCAGCCAAGCTGCTGGATGAAGAGCTGGAGGCTTGGCGACAACGAGCGCTGGGTGAATGTCCCTATCTCTACCTGGACGCCCGGTACGAGAAAGTACGTATCGAAGGGGTCGTACGTGACGTTGCGGTGCTTTCAGCGATTGGCGTGGGAAGCGATGGAGCACGGAGTCTATTAGGCGTGTCGGTTTCGCTTACTGAAGCCGAGGTTCACTGGCGGGCGTTTCTCGAAAGCTTGCTCAAGCGCGGCCTGCACGGCGTACACTGCATCACCTCCGATGCGCACAGCGGGCTTTGCCAGGCCCGGCGAGCGGTATTCGCTGGGGTCAAGTGGCAGCGTTGCCAGTTTCATCTCAGTCAAAACGCGCTGCATCATGCGCCGAATCAGAAAATACGAGGTGTTATCGGCAAGCAACTCAGAACGCTCTGGAATGCCGAAGGTCTGCACCATGCTGAGCAGGCACTCAAGGAGCTGGCGAACACGTATCGCGAGACTGCGCCAAAGCTCGCTGAGTGGCTCGAGCAAAACGTGCCCGAGGGGTTCACTGTTTTCTCTTTGCCCGAAAATCACTGGCGAAGAATGAGGACATCCAACCCCATTGAACGCTCGGTACAGCAAGAACTCAAGAGACGGACTCAGAAAGTCCGTGTCTTTCCAAACCTCGAGGCCCTCGAACGACTGGTCACCGCCGTGCTCGTAGAAATCGATGAGAGTTGGGGCACCAACCAAATGCCTTACATTAAATGGAGTCGCCCTGAGGACTGACCAAGGCAGGAAATTTTACAGACCAGGAGTTGCGTAATCATCTGCGGCGTGCGCGCTTTGCGCAACAGCCTTTTGTTGTCAAAGGCTACCGGGTTGCGTTTGTAGTCGTCACGCTTCTTCTTATGCACACCGATGAGATTTTCGTAGCTCTTTTTTGCCTTTTCCAGCTTGTCTTTGGGCATCCCCTGGTAGGGGTTGGGCTTTGGGCATCCCGACTTGCACCCTCTGTGCGAGGGCTTGAGGCGCGGTTTGGGCACCTTGGGTGGGGGCTTCGGTTTCGGGCTCCTACCAAACAGCTTTGCGAGAACCTTCACAATGCCGAGCATTGCTCCGCCACCTCGAGAATATCGATCGGAAGCTGTCCGGCCGAACCATATTTCCTTACGTAATCGCGGTGATCCGCCATGAAGCCGGGATCCCTCGACAACGAGCTGTCGAGCGACAGCGACAGCAGGCAGT
>CAZSPO010000658.1:0-1788 GCA_964608775.1 uncultured Chthoniobacterales bacterium
AGAGACCGAAAAGATTTTCGAGGGTCAGAGAAGCCGAAAACTACCTTCAGACATCGAACCAAGGGCGAGGAGACGACTCATGCAGTTACATAATGCACAGAATATCAACGACATGCGGATACCTCCGAGCAACCATTTGGAGAAGCTATCGGGTGATTTGGCAGGATTTTGGAGTGTCAGAGTGAACCAACAATGGCGTCTTGTTTTCCTTTGGGAAGAAGGGAACGCCTTAGATGTAAGAGTAATCGACTACCATTGAAGACCATGAAAAACGATCTAATCCCACTTGAGAACTTTTTTGCTGCCACTCTCGAAGAGACGCTGGATGAGTGGCCAGCAACCATGACCCAGGTTGCCATGGCCACAGGTATTCCACTTCCGCATCTTTCGGGAATGAAGACCGGTAAGCGGCGCTGCACTCCCGAATATGATCTTCGCTTGAGCCGATATTTTGGCACAAGTCGAGGATACTGGATGCGATTACAACTCGCATATGACATGGATAAGACCCAACGCATGAAGGGATCTGAGATCGATCATAGCGTCCACGCCGCAGCAGGATAACCCAAGGCCAACAAGTCGCATCATCCAACCACTAGCCGCCGCTGAGTTTGCGATGTTTTCCCGTAGTTCGAATCACAACTCTGTTTTAGCCTTCCGCCCTCGCGGGTAGTGGTGGATGTGCTTTGACGTTGATAAAAGCAGAAAGTAGCAAAATTGAACTTGCCTATTTCGCGAAATATGAAAATAGTTCTCTGCAATGAGTGCACTGAAAAGCGTAACCACTTCTCCCGATGTGGTCTTCAAAGCGCTGGGGCATCCGGCACGGGTTGTTATCGTCCGCGAGCTTACCGCTGGCGAGCGCTGCGTGTGCGATCTGGTTGAGAAGGTGGGGCTTGGCTGGTCAACCGTATCGCGCCATCTTTCGGTGCTTCGCGAAGCTGGCATTGTCTCTGACAACAAGCGCGGGCTTCTGGTCTTTTACCAGCTGAGGCTGCCTTGCGTGGAACGCTTCATCGCCTGCCTCGAACGTCCGGGTGACTACCCCGAGATCTTTAACGAAAAGTCTGCGTGCTGCGGCTGAGTTTTTTTACCCATTATTTCGCGGTTTTACGAAATGAATAAGAAACAAGAATTGAAAATCGCTGCCTGGCTGGTCGGAATCTTTTTGGTCGTTTATTTCCTGCCAGTCGAATCGACGCGTTTCGAGAATGCGGTGGGCGAAGCGCTGGCCCTCACCAAGTGGTATGCGCAGGAGCACGTGGTGCTCTGCCTACTCCCGGCATTTTGGATCGCAGGTGGCATCGCTGCGTTTGTCTCGCAGACCTCGGTCATGCGCTACCTCGGGCCGAAAGCACCGAAGCCGCTCGCTTATGGTGTGGGCTCGGTTTCCGGCACCATTCTGGCGGTCTGCTCTTGCACCGTGTTGCCCCTCTTTGCCGGAATCTACCGGATGGGCGCGGGACTGGGTCCGGCGACCGCGTTCCTTTACTCGGGTCCGGCCATCAACGCGCTGGCTATTATTCTGACCGCCAAGGTGCTCGGCGCTCAGATCGGTTTGGCCCGGGCAGTGGGAGCCATCGTCTTCGGCGTGGTGATCGGTTTGATCATGGCCTTCCTTTTCCGCAAGGAGGAGACGGCCAAGTCGGCCCAAGCGGCGGCTCTGCCCGAAGACAAAGCGGGCCGACCGCTCTGGCAGACCGCCGCATTCTTTGGCGCGATGGTGGCCATCCTCGTCTCCGCCAACTGGGGCGCAGCGGGAGAGTCCGGTTTTTTCGGAAGGATCCA
>CAZSPO010000659.1:0-1783 GCA_964608775.1 uncultured Chthoniobacterales bacterium
GATCTCCTTCGAGTTCAGCCAACCAATCGGGGCGACGCCCGAAAATTTCGACGAAAGCTTGGTCGGTTTCCACGTTGCTCGCCAAGCTTCGCGCGAATCGGTGCGAGTAGAAGCTGCCGAAGCGTCCGCGAACTGCCTACTCACGAATCATCGCATCGACCTGCGGCCTGGAAAGGCCGGTGAGGCGGGCGATTTCTTCGGGGGCGAGCCCGTGGTCTCGAAGACGATGCACAAATTCGAGGGTTGCTTGGGCTTTGCCCTGCCCAATGCCCTGTTCGATGCCTTGCTCGATGCCATCCATGCGGCCTTTCTCGATCAGTTCGCGACCGGCGCGGGTTTCTTCCACGGGGACTAGTTCTTTGAGCATGAGTCGGATGTTTTCATTGCGTGATGGGGGTGCCGGGGATGGCCAGACAGGAATGTCCGGCCTACGGGGGATGGCACGCTTGGCTATGGCTTGAGCATGGCTTCGACCTGATCCAGCGGCAGGCCGGTGAGGCGGGCGATTTCTTCGGGGGCAAGTCCGTGGTCTCGAAGACGATGCACAAATTCGAGGGTTGCTTGGGCTTTGCCCTGCCCAATGCCCTGTTCGATGCCTTGCTCGATGCCATCCATGCGGCCTTTCTCGATCAGTTCGCGACCGGCGCGGGTTTCTTCCACGGGGACTAGTTCTTTGATCATGATTCGGATGTCTTCGGGGGTTCTGGTGCGAAACCTTTGCATTAAAAATTGCATGAACATGACCGAAAAGCAACGGCGCTCGTCGTCGTCCAGCCTGGGGTGCTCCTGGAGGTGATGGTAGTCATCGGCCGCGTGTTCCTCGATGATCGAGTCGGAAGTGAACACCAGGGGGCGGAGGAGAAGCGGGAGCGGAGCATCCGGGTCGTCCCGCTCCAAGTCCAGCAGTCGCTCTTCCAAAAAGAGAACCTTGAGGTGAGGAAACTCTTCGGTTCCCGGCGGACAGACGCTTCGATCTCCGAAGACGACGATTCCTTCCACGGCCCGGGGAACATAATTTCGTCGGCGCAGCCGGGTCACCGGGTTGACCTGTCGCCACTGGGCGAGCCGGGCGCTTTCGGTGCGAACGAAGATTCCCCGGTCGTAATAGAGCTGGAATTCCCAGATTTGGCAGGGGTGATTCGGATCCGTCGGCTCAAGGACCAGGTCGGATTCGAGTTTCATCTTGAACACTTTGGGCCGGGCGACGCTTAGGAGTCCTGGCAGCCGATCTCCTTCGAGTTCAGCCAACCAATCGGGGCGACGCCCGAAAATTTCGACGAAGGCTTGATCGGTTTCCACGCGGTAAGTGGCGAAATCGTTGAGCGATCAAGCCAAACTCTGGCTAATTCGCCTCCGCGTGTAGAATCGCGAGGGATTCCGCTCGCTCTCGGACCCATTCATGGATGTCGGCGACGATTTGGGGGACAATGCGTTTCGGACGCCAAGGCGAACGGTTGAAGAGATGGGTGGAGTCGCCGATGAAGATCCGCAGATCTGAGGGCCGGTTCTCCGGCACCGGGGTGATCAGGATGCGATGGCCGGTGATTTCCTGGCAGAGGCCGGTGAGTTCTTGCAGGGAAACCGAGTTTTCCACGCCCCCGGCGACGTTGCCCGCCCAGCCGTCCCAGTCGGAAAACTCCCGGAGCTGGGTCACGATCAAGTCACAAACGTCTTCCACGTGGAGGGCATCGCGCACCTGCTTGCCCTGGCCGCCGTAGCCGATGTAGGAGAGCGGGCGACGGAAGTGATGGGCCATGACCCAGAGGGCGATGACGCCTTGATC
>CAZSPO010000660.1:0-1773 GCA_964608775.1 uncultured Chthoniobacterales bacterium
AGGTCACGACTTTCGTCCCATCCGGGATCGTGCGCCCCAATAGCTGACGGTTTCCCGTCGCAACCGGTTTAAAAATTGAGCAATCGACGCCATCGAACATCACCTCAATCTTCGGCAAATACTCGCTCGGAAACTTGTTCCGCTGAAAATGGGTCGGGGTATACCCGGCGTCGGCATTGTGCAGGTCACCAAGAATCGTCGCGTTCATGAAATAGAGACGCCGCCGGTATTCCTCTTCCAATATCGCGTCTTCTTGATCTTCTGTCAGCTCGCCGAATCGGTAAAAAAACTCAAACAACGAGATGACCGGACAATCATAGAGCTCTCGTAACAAAAGGGTGGAGCCAAATCCCGAATGCGCCACAATGACGTCCGGCTTAAACCCCGTCTTGCGGGTGTGCGGTTGCATCGCCCGATAGACTCCCAAAGCGTGGGACGCACCGTTCATGAAATTGCGGGCGTAAAAATGGGCAGCTGCCCCGGCCGTCGGAACCGGGGCGTATTTCAATAACTCGGTCCAACTTTTCCTCCCCCGCCAGTTCGTCGCAAAAAGCGTTTTGCATGAACGACACTGTTCCAAATACCGGGCCAGATGACCAAGCTGGGCGGGATAATTCTGGTGAATGAATAATAGACGCATAAGGGATGCACGATCTCCAGGTCAGGCTAGTTGAGCGACCCTCTCCAAGAATTGAAGGAATTGTGGAAGCGCGACATCCAAGCCGTTCCTGCGGGCCACTGCTCGTCGCCCCCCCTCCGCAACGCTTTGCAAAAGGTCCAAATCCTGCAGGGCAGCCAAACAGACTTCGCTTGCCGCGTCAGGGTCCTCGGTTGGAATCAGCAAGCCCTCCTTTCTGTGTTGGATAATTTCGCGTGCGTAAGCGGTATCATAGGCGGCGAGCAAACAACCCGCAGCCATCGCGCGCAGGAGCAGCGGATCGTCCGATACCTGTCCACAGCAACTGATATGCAGCGAAGCATCGCGCCAGAGCAGACGCATCCGCTGCGCGCCAACATCCCCCTCCAGTTGCACTGCCACCCCGGAATCCGCGAGTCGCCGGGCCATCCGCTGACGAGAAGGAGTCGAACCGGCGACCCGAAATTCCAATGGGAGCCCGATTGCCGCCGACCGCCCGTGCATGCGCCCGATCAGACGCCCGATGCTATCGCCGTCGGGTAATCCCGAACCACCAGAAATCACCACCAAGGCGGGGGCATCAGCGGGCCGCTCGCTTGGAGACGGCACGGGGGGGATCTGGACCGGTTCAGGCAGAATTTCAGTCTTGTCGGCCCATTCGCGAGGGATTGCTTGGTGCTGCATTTGGGAGAAAACAAAAGCCCGACGGCAATGCAGCAGTTCCAACAAAGGAAAAGCGGTGCCGAAACGCTGTGCCACCCCCATTTGAGGTTGGTGATACGCCTCGGCTCGATCAAAGCGTCTGCCCCGCTCCCAGACAGGAAACGACTGCCACCCCGTCACCAGCGGGGTTCCCGGCCAAACCTCTTCCAGCAGAAAAGCGGCTCCGTTCCCAGAAAAGCTCAGAATCACATCCGGCGAAGGAAGCCCCCACCCGGCGGCTGCCTCCCGAATCGCCTCCGCTTCCCTGGTTTTAAATTCGTGCTGCTGGAGAAGGGGAATGACCGGCAAGCCCTCGGTGGCGGGCACAAGGTAGCGATGATGATGGATCCCATCAGGCAGCGGTCCATCCTCGGTTGATCCGACTAAGAAGTGGACATTCGCCCCGTCAACCTGGGTCAGACCTTCGAGGAGCT
>CAZSPO010000661.1:0-1771 GCA_964608775.1 uncultured Chthoniobacterales bacterium
CGATATGGACGCCTTTTACGCGTCGGTCGAGGAGCGCGAACACCCCGAGCTGCGGGGGCAACCGATCGCGGTGGGAGGGGGCAGTCGGCGGGGCGTGGTGACGACCGCCAATTATGTCGCCCGCCAATTCGGGGTTCACTCGGCCATGCCTGGGTTTCTCGCCCGCGAGCGATGTCCAGGCCTCCTTTTTCTTCCGGTCCGCTTCGAGCTTTACCGGGTGGAATCCCTCCGCATTCGGGCGCTCATGCGGGAGTTGACGCCGTTGGTTGAGCCGCTTTCGCTGGATGAAGCCTATCTTGATGTGAGCGCCCGCCCCGAGTATGCGTGGGATCTTGCGAAGCAACTCCGGGTGCGCATTCGTCAGGAGACCGGTCTCACTGCCTCCGCCGGCGTTGCGCCCAACAAAATGCTGGCCAAAATCGCGAGCGATTGGCGCAAACCAGACGGTCAATTTGCGGTGACCCCGGATCAAGTCGGCCCGTTCATGCAGAGGCTCCCGGTCCGGAAACTCTGGGGGGTAGGCCCCAAAAGTGCCGCGAAACTCGAAGCGCGCGGCATTGTCACCTGTGGAGAATTGCAAGCCCTCTCCCAGGCCGAACTCCACCGGCTCTTTGGCAAATGGGGCGGCGAACTTTACGCCCTCAGCCGTGGTCACGATGACCGACCGGTTTGCCCCGACCGACCCCGCAAGTCACTCAGCAATGAACGGACCTTCGCCGATCTTCTCCGCACGGAATCCGCCTGTCGCCAAGCCCTCGGCCCTCTCGTCAAAGAACTCCTCGACGAATGCCGGACCAAAGCCGCCGCCCGCGCCATTCGCACCGTCGTGCTCACCATCAAGTTCTCCGACTTCCGCCGGACCACCAGGGAATGCGCTGCTTCCGCCCCCGAACTCCCCCTTTACGAACGGCTCCTTGCCGAGGCCTATCCACGGGGCAACGGGATCGTCCGCCTGCTCGGTGTCGGCCTCCGTTTTGCCGACCCGCCCTCCCCCGCGACCGGTCAACCGGAGCAGCGCTGGCTTTGGTAACGGTCCACAGCCCTGAAGCTAGGTTAATCGCGAGCCAAGGGGTCGGGCAGATTTAAATTATAAACTTTTTCCTGATCAAATCCCTCGGGATATACCGGACGTTGTTTCACTTTGAGATAACGTTTCTCCGCCAGCCGCCGAAACGCGTGACTTCGTTGGAACGAAGGATTGTCCCGCCGATAAGGCCCCGGCAGGGTGTCCGTGATCGCATGCAGCCGCTCTCGCATTTCATGGAGCACCCCTTCGCTGGCCGGGTCCCAGGCGAGGTTGTGGCGCTCAAACGGATCCCGCTCAAGATCGTAAAGTTGTTCGACATCGAAATAACACGGTTTGTTCTTGATGTTATAATCCCCGAACGGCCCTTCGTTATAAGCTTCGAAACTGGGCGGCAACGCTCGCAGCCCGCTCTCCAACTCGGCGATCACCGATTCCGGATAGCGAAACGCAATGTATCGCCAGCGCCCCCGAGTCACGGCCCGGCCCACTCCCATTTCCTGGTAAGTATCCATCCGCGCCCCCGGCCCCATTCCCCGCCAAAGCGCCAGCTGACTCACCCCGTCGAGTGGATGATCGACAGGCACCGAGGCCCCGGCTGCCTCGCAAAGGGTGGGGAGGAAATCGACGTGCGAAACCGGATCGCGCACCACCCGACCACCCGGCATGCCCGCCGGCCAATGGACGACCAACGGCATGTGAAACCCGCCCAAGTAACAAGTGCCCTTTCCGTGAATACCATGGTCG
>CAZSPO010000662.1:0-1754 GCA_964608775.1 uncultured Chthoniobacterales bacterium
TCTGCCGGATGAAGAACGCCGTTCGATCAGCCGCTCGACGCAGTCGAGCTAACCCGAATACTGTTTACTTAGGTAGCAGATCCTCAACCGCCGATTGACCGATTCTCGCAGATTTGGTTCATATATGAAGGGGTATAAACGGCTTAAAACTTCTTCAATCTGCGGCAATCCTTTTAATCTGCGGATAAAAATTGCCTTAAGTAAACAGTATTGGAGCTAACCCCATTGCGCGAAGCGCCACCCTCTGAAGCCGCAACGCGGCAATCCGGCCACCCCGATTCGCGCGAAGCGTGCTAATGACTCATCTGCCGGATGAAGAACGCCGTTCGATCAGCCGCCTCACTCCGCTGAGGCGGTATCGCAACGAAGCCGCCGTTTTAGCCCGGACAAATCACATGGATGCCCCCCCTTTCGCACAATCATGGATTCCAACAAGGCTTAGAGCCTCCCAACAACCGTCGTTCCGCCCCTTGTCATCGGCCTCAACCTGGCTCACCTTCTGCCTTTCCTTTCCGCCCATGGCTTTCCGCTGGATTCTTTTTTTGACGGGCTTTGCGAGCAGCCTGCTGCTCACCGAAATCGCCCATGCCCATTTCACACAGTGGGAGATCCGCAAAGTCGATGACCGCGAATATGTCACCCTTGAGAGCCTGCGGCGCTTTTATGGTTTTCCTCCCACCGAAAAGGACGAAAAAAAAATCGTTTTACAATCCGGCACCCACCGCCTCGAAGGGGCAGTGGGCTCCAAGGAATTCCGGATCAACCATTTAAAATTTATCCTGAGCTTTCCCATCATTGAACGAGACAACGAAGCGCTGCTTTCCCGGATTGATCTGACGAAACTTATCGAACCAGTCCTTCGCCCCGGACGCATCCGGGGGAACCGGATTTTATCCACCATCATTCTGGACGCCGGCCATGGTGGCCACGACCCTGGAGCCCGTTCCCCCCTTGGGTTGGAAAAGGAATTCGCCCTCGACACCGCCCTACGCGCCCGCGAAATCTTGCAGAAAGCCGGGTTTCAAGTGGTGATGACCCGCTCCAGCGACCGCTTCATCCCCTTGGAAGAACGCGCTCGCTTTGCAAACCGATTTCAAAACGCCATCTTTGTCAGCATCCATTACAACGCCGGCAAATCGAACTCCTCCGGCATCGAAACCTACACCCTAGCCCCACGCCACGTCCCATCCACCGCCGCAGATGGTCCAAGTGTCAGCGATTCCCAACCGATGCCGGGCAATGTCAACGACACCGAAAACATGGCTCTCGCCACGGCGATGCATTCCGCCCTCGTCAAACGCTCGCGGCTCCCCGACCGCGGCATTAAACGCGCCCGCTTCGTGGTCATTCGCGAAACCACCATCCCCGGTGTCCTTCTCGAACTCGGCTTTCTCTCCAACCCCCGCGAAGCTCGCATCATCGCCAGCCCCGCTTACAGGCAACAACTCGCTGTGGCCATCGCGCGCGGCGTCCTCAATTACCGTGCAGCCATCCGCGCTCAATCTCTCGCGCCCGGCACGGAAAACAATCGCCTGCTCGAACGCCTGGAAGCCCCCTCCAGCAACCCTGCCTCTCATGACACCGGTCCCAAAGTCCTCCTCCCCCAAGCTCCCTGAGCCCCCCACACCCCCGTGCCCCATCGGCATCTTCGATTCGGGCATCGGCGGCCTGACCGTCGCGGCCGCCATTCACCGGCTTCTGCCGGCCGAACCGATTATCTATATTGGTGACCTCGCCCGCCTCCCCTACGGCGG
>CAZSPO010000663.1:0-1743 GCA_964608775.1 uncultured Chthoniobacterales bacterium
CCTTGGAACAATCTTGCGAGAGTTTCCACGCCTAACATCGCGACGATCCCAAAAAGAGCATTCCGCGAGCATCCCAAAAAAGAGCTTACCGCCAGGATCCCCACTCTGGCCTCATTCCCGATCTCATCCGGCTGTTATTTTGAAACCTTCCCATTTTCATTGCCCCACTCACCATCCACCACGGCGCAGGGCGGGTCACCTTCGATGCTGACTACGGGCTCATCGCGCCATACAGTGCCTCGAAACGCCGCCTCCTGAAGCCCCCGATCTGCCACCTTCACCACATGGAGCCCTCCCTTCCAGCCCTTTGAAAATCGCCTTCGCCATGATCAACTGCAACCGGCGCGACGGCACGGCCCGGGCGGTGAATGAAGTGGCCGAACGGCTCGCCCGCCGTCATGAGGTGCATCTCTTCGCCCGCACGGTTGAAGATCTCGATCTGCGGCGGATCCGCTGGCATCGGGTGCCGGGGCCGGGTTGGCCGGAGGTGGCTGATTTCACGAGCTACCAATGGATCGCTGACCGGATGATTCGGCCGGGGGCGTTCGATGTCGTGCATGGGATTGGCTGCAACAGCTCCCGTGCCAACGTGATCACGATCCAGAATATCCAACCCGCCAAGACTGCTGCGGTGGGGCAGATCACCCAGGCGGACCGGATTTCGACGGCCCGGCGTTTCACCCGAATCCTCTATCTCCGGCTGACCAGCGCGGCTGAGCGTCGGATTTATTCGGCCCGGCCCGGTCGGCGTCTCTGTTTCCTCCCCGTCTCCTGCGGGGTGGAGGCCGAATTGCGGGCGCATTATCCGATCGGGGATGCCTTGGTTCGGATCGTGCCGAATGCAGCGGATATCGGTCGGTTTCAACCTCCGGAACCGGAGGTCCGGCTCGGTTGGCGGATGCAGCAGGGGTATGAAGCGAGTGATTGCGTCTGTCTTTTCACCGGCGGGGAGTGGCGACGGAAGGGGCTCGATTTGGCCATTCAAGCCATCGGGTTGCTCGCCGATCCGGCGGTTCATCTCTACGTGGCGGGCGAAGATCCGGCTCACGAACAATTCGTCGCACTGGCCCAGGAATGTGGCGTCGGCGAGCGGGTCCGTTTCGGCGGGTTTCGCGAGGATGTAGAGCGGGCGATGGGCGGAGCGGATCTCTTCCTGTTTCCCAGTCATTATGAAGCCTTCAGCCTCGCCACGATCGAAGCCGCTGCTTGCGGTCTGCCGGTGGTGGCGAGCCGGATCAACGGGACCGAGGATTTCATTCGCCCCGGCGAGACCGGAGCCTTTATTCCGCACGACCCCGCCGGGATCGCGGCGGGGCTCCGTCCCTTGACCCGCGATCCGGCCCTGCGGAAACGCATGGGGGACGCCGCCCGACGGTTGGTGGAATCGCGATATACTTGGGACCGGGTGGCGGAGGAGACGGAAGCCGCTTACCTCGCCTGGCAGCAGGGAGCGGCGGCATGAAATTGCTGGTGGTCAGCCATTCGTGCGCCACCCCGGCCAATCAACGGCTTTACGCCGAGCTGATGCGGCGAACCGGCTGGGAGGTGACCCTGGTCGTGCCAGCGAATTGGCGGGATGAATTTGGCAATGTGCTACCTGGGGAACGACTCCCCGAATTTGCCGGAGATCTCGTGCCGGTGCCGGTTTGGAAGAATGGCCAGATCATCCTGCACGCTTACCGGTGGCCGTGGCGACGGTTCCTGCGCGAGCGGGCGTTTGATTTCATTTATTTCAATCACGAG
>CAZSPO010000664.1:0-1736 GCA_964608775.1 uncultured Chthoniobacterales bacterium
GAGGGCGGGGGCGTATCCGTTGTGATACGTAACCGCCTGAACGACAAAGCCCTGCTTAAAAAGATCAAGCAAACACGACTGGTTTTATGAAACAGTGGGGTAAAGGCTAGGTTTTGGATGTTACCATTGTGTCGCCCGTTGCTGAGCAGAGCTCATCCCTGCGGGGCTGCCTCTCGGCAGGCTGTCTCCGCTGCGCTTCGGCTTAGGGCGTGAAGGATTTGGCAAAATCTTCGTCGCGCTCCCGTTTGGGGGCATTGGCAACGAGCGGGTTAACCCCGCTGCTGCCGGCGATGCGTTCGTTGAGAAGCGCTTCGTATTCATCAGCCACCATGGGGAGCGACACCCAACTGCCACGCGCCGAGCTGAGCAGCATGGCATTGGCGAGTTCCACCGAGTGAATCCCCTCTTGCGCCGGCGCAACCAGCGGCTCCCCTTCTTGGATCGCATCGACGAAATTTTGGAGGATGCCAATGTGCTGCTTGCCGTGATTCTTCGGGTCGAGCGGGAAATCGATCTCCCAGACCGGCGGAGGTCCGAATGCCTTGCGGGAAGTGCGGCAATGCTCCGACGTCGGCACCTCGTTGCGGGTCCAATGCAGCGTGCCTCCTTCGTAAACCAATCGCCCCCGATCTCCAGCGACCTCCAACCGGTTCGTGCCGGGCGCTTCTCCAGTAGAAGTAATCAGCACCCCGGTCGCCCCATCGGCATAACGCATGTAAGCCGTCACCTCGTCTTCCACCTCAATCGCGTGGTATTGGCCGAGCCGACAATCCGCCCAAACGGCCTCGGGCATCCCGAACATCCATTGCCATAGGTCGAGGTTGTGCGGGCATTGGTTGAGCAGGACGCCCCCGCCCTCCCCTTTCCAGGTTGCCCGCCAACCGCCCGAGGCGTAGTAGGCATCGCTGCGAAACCAGTCGGTGATGATCCAGTTAATCCGCCGGATCGCCCCGAGTTCGCCACTCCGCACCAGATGCCGGATCTTGATCCAGAAAGGGTCGAGCCGTTGATTGAACATCGCGGAAAATACGCGGGTCGGATCGGTGTGGGCCGTGATGAGGCGTTCGGCGTCAGCTTTGTGCACCGCGATCGGTTTTTCCACCAAGGTATGCAGGCCGGCTTGCAAAGCCTGAATCCCGAGCCGGACATGATCATAATGGGGCGTGGCAATCAGGACCGCATCGATTTCCCCGGAACCAAACATCGCTGCTCCCTCCGTGAACTGAGGAAGCCCATCGAATTTCGCCAGGGCAGCCTCATGAATGTCGCAAACCGCCGCCAGCGAGGCCCCACGAATTTTGCCATCCCGCAGGTTGCGCGCGTGATTGGAACCCATTCCCCCCACACCCGCCAGGCCGATACGAACTTCGGAATTTGCATTCATCACTAAAAAATGAGCGGCAGACGGGGAAGTTGCCATGGACGGATCGCCCGGAGTTTTGCACTTTTGGGTTGTGCCAGCATTCCCTGAATACTTGCGTCATTCCCCCATCCGCCTCGTGCACCCACCCATCCTGGCCAGAAACACCCCCGGCTGGTCGTGGCAAACCCGCATACCAGAGGCTTACTGGAACTTCTGGGTCCTCCTGGAAGGCGAGGTGCAATTTCGCTCGGCAACCCAGCGAATCGCCCTCCGCCAACCCGCCTGCATCTGCTTCGCCCCCAGACAGCGCGTCGAGGCTAGCTCCATCTCCTCGGCGGCCCCGCTCAACTTCGCGTTGCACATCCAGACGGCC
>CAZSPO010000665.1:0-369 GCA_964608775.1 uncultured Chthoniobacterales bacterium
GTGGACTGAGATTGGCGGACTTGGGATTCCGTTATTTAGTTGTGTTGTAGGTTATGGTTCTGGTTGATGCAAGCCGATAGGCTTGGGCTGTGACCCCTCGGGGTGAGGGGCTGTGATGGGTTGGTGGTTCCGGTGGGTGCTGCGCCTCCGCTTCGCGTAGGTCGTCCCCAAAGGGATGCCGCGTAGCGGCAAGGCCGGAGCGAAGCGGAGGCGCAGCAGCGGAAGTAGCTTTTTTGGTTTTTCCATTTTCATTGTTCCGGCCGTCATGCACTTGCAGCGAGGGCTACCCTTGGAAAAAAGTGACGGGTGAAATCGTTGTCATGGTATGAAGGCCGGGCGAGGCACGCACCAATTGTTTGACAGCGTTCA
>CAZSPO010000665.1:379-1420 GCA_964608775.1 uncultured Chthoniobacterales bacterium
CTCGATGTTGGGGTTGCCTGTAATTCGAATAGTGTCCCGTGGGTCAGGCTCGCCGATCCAGGCTTTGAAATCGAGGGTGATGCGCTCAATGCCATCGACATAACCCTTGCCAATTTGACGCACCCCGGCAATGCCACCTGCTTCGATTTGGATTTCATTACTGGCAACAGCATGGTCGGTAATCACGGGGCTGATTAAATCTTCCGTCTTGGAGAGCGTCCAGCCCAGAGCGTTTGCGATCATCTGAATGGATTCCGTGAGACCGAAGTGGCGTATTTTTTTGGAGCCCACCAGCTCAGCAAAAGACTCCCTGGATTGGCCCGCACCGATTTTTTTCTGGAAGGGCAAACGGCGGGCGCGGGCATCCTGAAAGCGTGAAACATGAACCGATTCTACATCCTGGCAAACGGCGGTCATCACACTTGGGAGGGCATCCATGAGGAATCCGGGATTAATGCCCGTTCCTAAGACAGCAACGCCTTGCGCAGTGGCTTCGTCATCAATCTGCCTGGCGAGCTCCGGGCTCTCGTCCCAGGGATAGGCCAATTCCTCGCAAGTGGTGACCACGGGGACGCCTTGGCGGACGAGGTTGAGAATTTGAGGTGTAATCGCCACCATGGTTGAGACAGTGGTGAGTATGGCACAATCGGCCGCCTGGCAGACATCAGGTGAAAGTGTAGCGCTGATGGGCACCCCGATGGGCGAACGTCCAGAGACCGCAGCGACGTCTTTGCCCGTAAGGTCGGGATTCACATCGAGCGCGCCAATGATCTGGAAAGAAGGGCGATCCAGGAGATAGTTAACGGTCTTCTGACCAAGGGGCCCAAGGCCAACTTGAATAATTTTAAGAGTGCTCATATAATAATGCGAGAAATATATTTTGTATTTATTAACATTTGATTGTAGTTAATTATAATTAAATTGTACTAATTTCAGGAGCATAAGGAAAAGCTATTAACAACGTTCTAGCCGAGCTTTGTCCCCTCAGCACAGCTAACCCGGAGATTCTGCAAAGACGAAACCAGCGAGGCGACCAGCGGT
>CAZSPO010000665.1:1430-1735 GCA_964608775.1 uncultured Chthoniobacterales bacterium
AGAATTGCCGTAATGTAGGGCAGCACTGAAGCTGGCCATTCAAAAGTACGGTTAAATCAACAGATAAAGAGAGCTTATGCATAAGGAGGATGTTGCAAATGAATTAAGGAATCGCCCTGAAAGTGACATTGTCGATGGCCAGGCCCTGGGAGTAGGCGGGCAGTCCCTCAACTTTAAATCGAATCCAAAGTTGTTGTCCAGGTTCCCATGTGTCTTTGGAAGCAACAGGGGAATAAACCTTGCTATTTTCGGGTGCTGTTCCCATTAAATTTTCGCCTTCGGCGGCACTGAATTTTGGGCTAGTG
>CAZSPO010000666.1:0-1733 GCA_964608775.1 uncultured Chthoniobacterales bacterium
TTGACCCTTCCTGCCCATGCCGCCACGCTCTTCTGGGGCGGCGGTGTTGTCGATGTCTCCCCGCCAGCCCTCCCCGCTGGCGGCGCGGGCACGTGGGATAACACAATTCAAAACTGGGCATCCGACGCCACCGGCACCGCTTACCAAGCTTGGGTCGCCGGGGATGTTGCCGACTTTGGAACCGCCACCGGCAACACTGCTGTCACTGTTGGGGCGGATTTAGAGGTTGGTGGAATGCGGTTGATCCAGAATGGCGGCGGTCTCTTCACGTTATCCGATAGCGTTGCCCGGACGATCACTCTGACAGGAAGTGATCCGACCATTTTTGTTGAGGGCACTGAGGCCGGCAATTCTCTATTCAAGAGCATTGCCTTTGGAACCAACGTTACCATGGCGGGCACCAACGGTTTTCGTGTGCAGAGTCCAAATCTTGCAGGATTGCGTTTGGACGACGATACGGCCCACACGATCAGTGGCACCGCCACGCTCGACTCGAATGCACGGGTGACCTTTGGCACCGGGACCGCGTCGATGCTGAACATTTCGGACTGGCAGTTGCGGAGTGGTGCTCTGTTGCGGTTGGACAATTCCACAAACAACGATCGCTTGAGTGATTCGGCGACGGTGAACCTGCGTGGGGGAGCCACTTTGGAGAGCAACCAAGGAAACAACCGCTCGGAAACCATCGGAGGGCTCAACATTGAAAACGCAGGTGGAAGCCTGACGATTGGGGGGACCGCCACGACCTCGCTGAACCTTGGTGCGTTGACCCGGGGCGACTATGGCGTATTGAATTTCAATAATCTCAGCAGCACTACTAGCGAAGTCACCGTCACCAGCGGGGTGACTCCGGCGGATGATCAATCGCTCGTGTGGGCGCTTTACGGAGGGAGAGCCGCCCGCTTTGCGCAATATAATGCTACGGACGATACCTTTGCAGCGCTGACAACCGACATCGCCGCGCCGCAGGATGTCACGACGTGGAATGCGCAAGGATACACGGCTGCCACGGACCTCTACTACCACTGGGGAGACAGCGCCGGGGCAAACTCGAATTCTCTCGTCGCCCCGTATCCTGCCGGACTCACTGGGGATCTGGAGCTTCGCACTCTCGCTTTGGGGCCAACAACCGGCGGTGGTACCAATTTCCCTGGCGATAAACACTTCGTTTTAAACCTTGAAGGGTTCACCTTGACGACCCAGGCCATTTTTGTCGGCAGCCAGGGGGGCGTTGGTCCCCGTTCGATCATCACCAACGGTGAGGTCACGGCACCTGGCAGCGAGCTCTATTTGCACTTCAACGGAACGAACAACCCCTTCGAAGCGAGCCTGACCGGCACTATGGATGTGGTGATTTCCTCAGCCGGAGGCACCCTCCAAATGACCTCGCCTGCGAATAATTACGTGGGAGACATGATTATTGTCGGCAGTGGCGGTTCGGTGCAGTTTAGCGGCGCCGGCGTAAAGGTGACCGGGGACCTGAATCTTCTTGCGGACGCTAACGTGATAACTGAGAGCAACCAGTTTGCTCCTTCCACCATTGTGACGATGGGAGACCGATCGCGATTAGTCAGCCCTTCGAACGCGGTATTTAGCCAAACCATTGCCGGTCTTGAGGGTTCGGGAACCGTCGTGCTTGGAGAATCTGGGAATAACACTAAGAATCTCACGGTGGATACGGCGGGCGGTGATTACGTTCTCAGCGGCACGTTTCTCGGGGTCGATGGGAATGG
>CAZSPO010000667.1:0-1723 GCA_964608775.1 uncultured Chthoniobacterales bacterium
AAGTTATAATTCTTCCGCAAAGTTATGGTTTTTACATCGAAATCCGGTCAGACCCAATCGTCGTATCCCACCCTTTCTTCCAGCTTCAAAGGTTAGCGGGTGAACTCAAAGACCTTGATGCCCTGGAGAGAAGCAGGCGGCTCGTCCTCGCAGTTGGTCACCCGGGTCAACCCGCAACGCCACTTGCTGCGCCCGAAGAAGGAGGCAGAGGCTTGGCGGCAACGGTGAGCGGAAGGCTTCGACTCGGCGAAGAAGACCCGGACGCAGTCGCCTGGTGCAAAATCGGATTCGATGCGTTCGATCACGGATTTGTGGATCTGGCCAGAGTATTTCTGAAAGATGGACTTCATGAGAGTTTTAGCTCGAGGATACAACGTTCGATGATCGTCTGTTTCAATACCTGATGTTCCGCGCGAGTATGTCCAGGAAAGTTTTTCTCGACGATGAGATCGAGATTCGCGCGGTATTTTTTGCCGCGTGCGTGGAGGTGCTCGATGATGGGAAACTCCTCGCCTCGGATGAGGAGCACTCGAGAGCGGTTCCTGATTTGCTCAAAAAGCTGAAGGAGCTCGGCGCGAACCGGCTCGACCTTTTCACCTCGGGCACCGAACCGGTCCACGAGAGTCAAGGCGTAGCGTTGGACCGTTGCATCCAAGCGTTCGAGCCGGAGGATCTGGAAAAGACGCTTTTGAAGCACGGCATCGTCGGGATTGATCTGAAGCACCGCACCCACCACGGTGTTGATCACGAGATCCAGCTCGATATTGGCGAGGTTGCTGCCCATGCCTGCCCGGACGGTGGCTTGATCCTGTTCCAGAGTGGATTGACCGAGGGTTGGCACGAGAAGGAACCGGTTCTCCAGATCGTGGATGAACGTCTTGAGGACTTCGGAGAAACGCGTGGCTTCGTCAAGCGGTGAGTATTCCGCCATTCCTTTCCGGAACAGATCCGAGTCGAAATGAAAGTCGTGTTCTTTGAAGACGTAGGTGGACTTGCCGAGACCCCGGGCATATTCGAGTTCGCGGAGAATCCACTTGTAGTTCTGGTTCACCTGGTTCAGCGAGCCCTCGGTGGGGAGGAGCGAGACGAAGACGTGGGACAACCAGATCTTGGCCCGGATCACGGAGGGGATGGGAGTGAGTGAACCATCCTCGCGGGTTTCAATGAGTGAGGTGGCACCGAGGCTCTGTTCGCCGATGAAAGCAGCTACAAGCTGGAAAGCGTTCTTGGCCCATGTCACCTTGTAGGGGAAGGAGATGAAGACCCCGGATTTGGGAATGATTGTCGGCGAAAGCACCCCGCGGCGGCGCCCAAGGACCTGGCAGACGTGCCGTAGAAATTGGGTGGAATCGGCGAAGCTGCACAGCCAGACGGCATCCTCCCCATCTAACTTGATGCTGAACTTGCGTTCGATTTCATTGCTTAGATTTCCGACAGTGTTGGTGTTGGAGCGCAGGAGTTCAGAGGCCAGGAAGTAGAGAATTTGGGTGTCTCGGGAGTCGCAGGGGGCATCATCGGCGATGAAGCTGTCCCGGTAGTCGGTTTTTGGCCGGATGCCGATGAGCGGATAGATCTCGTTGAGGAGCAGATACGAAAAATTGTAGAAAGTAACGAGTTCAAGAAAGAGTTCGCGATACTCCTCCATCCATTTGCGAGCGAGACGCACCGCCTTGATGTCATTGCTTTCGCCTTTGAGGAGATGTAGTTTGGAGCGGATTGATCC
>CAZSPO010000668.1:0-1722 GCA_964608775.1 uncultured Chthoniobacterales bacterium
TTCTTTTAAAACTCGAGATCCGTTTTGTCAAGAATGTTTGACTGACCCCATAGACATAGACACCCATAGACTCATTGCGACGGAACTCCGCCCCCCAATCTGCAAGCGAAAGGTTGCGGCAACCCCCTGCGATTTTTCGGGCTAAAGAACTTCGGGCTCGGCGAGGAGGGCGGCCACACGTTGGAGCAGGCGTCCGGCTCCGCCACCGTCCAGGACACGGTGGTCGAAGCTGAGGGTAAATTGGGCTTGGCGGACCGCTTCGAATTGACTGGTCGCGGCATTCCAACGGGGCAGGGGACGACCGACGCCCATTCCGAGAACCAGGGTTTGTTCGGGCAACGGGATGGGGGTAGCCCAATCAAGCCCGAACGTACCGTAATTCGTGACCGTTGCAATGCCGCCCCCATGATTTTCGCGGGCCAGGCGAGAGTGGCGGGCGAGTTCGACCAGGTGGAGGTATTCCTCCACCAGCGACCAGAGCGGGCGTTCATGGACTTTGCGCATGACGGGGACTAAGACGCCGTCGGGGACTTCTACCGCGAAGCCAAGATCAATGCTGCGGGGGTGAACCACTTGTTGACCGACCAGACGACCGGCGGGACGACGGTCCTCGGCGAGGGCGAGGGCGAGGGCGCGCATGGCGTAAAGGGCGGGGCCGGGCTTGGGGTCGGCCGATTTTCGGTGGGCCAACAGGGCTTCAATGTCGACCATCAGACCGACTGTGGCGAGGGGGCGAGACCAGGAACGGCGCATCGCGTCGGCCACGGCCACCCGCATGGAAGAGGCCCCGCTGGTTTGGCTTTTCTCTAGCTCGGCAATGTAACGCTCGAAATCTTCGATGGTCACTCGTCCCCCAGCGCCACTCCCGGCTACCCCGGCGAGATCGGCGGCATGAAGCCCGAGTTCCTCGATCCGAGCCCGCATCCGGGGGGAGAGAAAGGAGGCTCCACGTCCGAGGATCGCGGGGACTGGGAGATGGTCGATGATCGGTTTCACCTCGCTGTTGCTGCGGGGCATCGGTCGGGCACTGGCCACTTCCGGCTGCATCTCTTCCTGATCAACCGGGTCAGGAGCCGCCACGGGATTAGGGAGGGGGGCTTCGTCGGGAATGAAATAGGCAACCACGGAACCGACCGCTGCTGACTGGCCTTCGGTGACGGTGATTTCGACGATTTCTCCGGCTTCAGGGGCGACGACATTCAGGACGGCCTTGTTGGTTTCCACCTCAAGGATGTCTTCGCCGCTCTGCACTTTGGCCCCTGGTTCGACAAGGATGCGAACGATCGTGGCTTCGGCGATCGATTCACCGAGTTGCGGCATGGGAATGGGAATTTGATGAGGGGCAGCCATGGTCAGATGCGGAGCAGTTTGCGCAAAGAATTAGCGATCAAGGGAGCTGTGGGACGATGGGCGGCCCACAGATTGGGATGGAACGGGATGGGGGTGTCACGGGCATTGACCCGCATGGGAGGCGCGTCGAGCAGACCGAATCCATCGGAAGCTGCCCGAGCCACTACTTCCGCCGTGACCCCACCCCAGGGCCAGGCTTCCCCGACGCACAGGAGACGGCCGGTCCGGGCGATGCTCCCCAGGATCGTATCGGTATCGATCGGCTTCACGCAGCGCAGATCGACCACTTCGATTTCGAAACCTTCTTTGGAAAATTCCTTCGCCACCTCAAGCGCTTCATGAACCATGGCACTATAAGTGACCACCGTGGCG
>CAZSPO010000669.1:0-425 GCA_964608775.1 uncultured Chthoniobacterales bacterium
CCTGCTCATGGCACCTGACGGCTCGCTGCACCGGCTGGTGAAATCTGAGGCCGTCCCCGGGCACCACACCGTTTACACCCTGGACATGGAAGGCAACGCCTTCAACGCGGGCGGCATCCTTGTCCAGGATCTCTGCGGCGGGCTCTACCTGCCCGTCGCGTCCAATCCCGTCTTGGAAAGCTCCCTCGGGGAGCGTGCGGAGAAGGAGGCTCCAGTCATTTCCGAATGAACCGGTCCCAAACAGTTTTCGGATTTTCATCAGGGCGGTTTTTCCTCCCTGTGCTCTGGGCGCTGGGCCTGGCCGCCGCAACCGCGCCACTGCTTGGCCAGCAGCAGTTTGGCGGAACCTGCGCGCAGGTCCGGATCGAAATTCGGCAAGAGCTCGCGCTGGAACGCATCGGTTTCGAGGCCACCCTGCAGGTCAC
>CAZSPO010000669.1:435-1721 GCA_964608775.1 uncultured Chthoniobacterales bacterium
TCACGAATAACGACTCCAGCGACTCCCTGACGGACTTTTTCGCCGAGCTCACCTTTGAAAACCCCGCCCTCAGCACTGCGGACAGCCTCAATGACGCCTCTGGACTTTTCTTCGTGCAGCCTCCGGAGCTCGTTTCGGTCAACCGAATTGACGGCACCGGCGTGATCGGCCCGACCAAGACAGCGGTGGTCCGCTGGTTCATCATCCCCACCGTGACGGCGGGCGGCGAAGACCCCGCCGGGATCTTTTACAATGTCGGGGTGCGCTTGAGCGCGAAGATCCGCGGTGAGCCGCTGCCCGAGCACGCCATGCTGGTCATTCCCGACCAGATCACGGTGTTGCCCGAGCCCCTCCTGAAAATCACCTATTTCCAGCCGCGCGACGTGCAGGCGGACGATCCGTTCACCCCGGAGGTCGAATCCCCCATCCCCTTTACCCTCGGTGTCCTGGTGGAAAACATTGGCTTCGGCCCAGCCCGCAAGCTCCGGATCGAATCCGCCCAGCCGAAGATAGTGGAGAACCTGCGGGGGCTGATCCTGACCGCTCGCCTCCTCGGCGTGCGCCTCAATGACTCGAACCTCGACGACAAGACGCTCACCCTCGATTTTGGCGACCTCCAACCAAAGTCCACCATTAAGGGTGCCTGGGACATGATTACCTCTCTCAGCGGGGAGTTCGTCGAGTTTAACGCGTCCTACTCCCACGCTCCGGAATTGGGGGGGGAATTGACTTCGGTCATCGACTCGGTCAACGCGCACTTCATCACCGCCGAGGTCCTCAACGATGCTCCCGGGCGCGATAAGGTGCTCGACTTCCTGGCCGAAACCGAAGGCGACGACCGCATTCCCGATACGCTTTTTGAGAGTCAGGGAAACGAACTCCCGGTCAATCACCTGACCGACGTCGTGGTCAACCCCTTCGAGGACGCCAACTCCTTCACGGTGGACGTGAACGCCAATATCAGCGGCTGGGGGTTCATCCAGGTAAACGATCCCGGGCAGGCCCGCCGAGCGCTGGGGCGGGGGGGGCGCTCCGACGGCAAGGTGCTCCATCCGCGCAACGTCTTCACCAACTTTCGCTTTCGCAGGGCCGACAATGCCCGCCTGGCCTTCCTCAACATCTTTGACCGCTTCGACTCGCTCGGGAACTTCACCTACACAATCACTTATAATGAACTGCCGCCGGACGACGCGCCGCCCGAGACCAAGCTGCTCTTCTTTGGCGAAATGCGCGAGGTCGCCGGGAAATTCATTGTAAACCGCGAGACCCAACTCTTCTTCCAATCC
>CAZSPO010000670.1:0-1714 GCA_964608775.1 uncultured Chthoniobacterales bacterium
GGGCCAGACCCGCAGCTCCCAGGGGGCGGGCGAGGTGCCTGGAATGCGGCAAGGCCTCCCCGAGCCCGTCGATGGGCAACCGACCCAAGGCAGCGGCTTCGATGTGGGAAGGGTTCCCGGCTAGCCGACGAAGGTGGGCGACCACCGGAGCGCGCAAGGCTTCGAGCGAGTCGCCGTTCCAACCCTCTTCCCAGCCATCGGCCATCTCGCCCAGAACGCCGTCGATCAGGGTGCGCAAACGGATTTCCTCCGGGGCCCCTTGCGCCGGGGCAAACTGGGGCTCAACCTCCCCGTTCTCCGTTTGCCTGTAACCGGTCAGGGTCCCGCTCGACGCGGTCAGGACCGCTTCCAGAATGGCTTTCACGCCGGCATCAATCTGGCCGGGGGCTTTTCCTGGGAAATCGGTGGGGCGAAACACCGACTCCATTTTCCCTGGTCGCCGATCCGCATCCAGCCCGAAATAAAAACCGTCCGGAGCCGACCGGTTGCATCGTCCGGCCAAACGTTGCAATGCCGCTGCCAACGAACCGCGCCAACCGAGATCAACGATCAACGGGGCCGGCGAAATGAAAAGACCGCGCGCTTCCAAATATCGGACAAGGAGCGCCCGCTCTCTCTCGGCGGCGGCTTCGACTCGGGTGACCACCGCCGGGCGGGCGAGGAGCGCTTTCCAAGCCGCTGCGGCACCCGTCGTTTCGCCTCGCCAACCGGCGGGCAACAGGGAGAGCAGCTCATCCAAGGGAAGCCCGAGTCGGGAAGCGACACCGGACGGGGTGGGGTCGCGGGCGGTTTCGAACACCCACCGCACTTCGTCCGCTCCGTGGCACGGCAGGAGCCAGGCCCGGAGGCTGGCCGGAAGATATTCAAATCGGAGGTCCGCAAGCCGGGTGGCCACCGGTGGGCGAGTCAGGAACCGATGCACCGGAGCCAAATCGCGCCCCAACAGGAAGACCGTGCCCACCCCGGTTGCGCGGGCTTTTTTCACAATCATTGCCGCGAAAAAGAGAATGGCGGGCGCAAGCAAATCTGCCGTGAGCGTCCGTAGGGCTTGATCCCGTCGTGGTTCGACTCCGGGAGAGCCGAGCCGCACCGCGTGAGCCAATCCGGCAAGTCGAGCCGCTGCCGGGTGACGCCCGCCTGCGGCCAGGGCGTTTTCTGCTGCGGTCGCGTTGCCGAGCGGGAACCAGCGCCCGGGAACACCCGCCCGCCAGGCCCCCAACACGTCGGCTTGCCAGTGGTTGCCCGTATGGCGAGTGATCGCTTCCCGACGACGCTTCCCCGCCACCGCCGCCCGGAACAGGCCGCCGCTCCGTTTGAATGTGCCGTGTGCGGAGGAGGGAATCACGCGACTCGGCTCCACCGGGGCTCCGATTTTTTTCAATAAACGGACCAGGGTAGCCTGATCATGAATGGTATCGGAGAGATACCAAGGCGGCTCGGGTAACGCTTGAATTTCGCGCAAAATCGCGGTGACCGGTCGGGCGGCTTCCCATTCCACCTCGATTTCCAAGGCGACCCACTCGGTCGGAGAGCGGTCGCCCAGCAGTTCCGGCGGCATCTGGGCGTAAATGGCTTCCGGATGATAAGCCGGGCCGAGGAGGCGAAAGGCGGTCGCCTCGGCCTCCACCCGCGCATCGGCGAAAACGGCGGGATCGCTCGCTCCTCCCCGGCGGCCCACCACGGCGAATACGGCAGAAGGTGGCCAAAGGGTCCG
>CAZSPO010000671.1:0-1704 GCA_964608775.1 uncultured Chthoniobacterales bacterium
GGACTGCGCTGCGCCGCCGCAATACTGGGATGAGCTGCTGGTCGCCGCCGCTGCCGCTCTGCTGTTGCTGACCTTCGGCGGGTATCAGCTGACCACGTTTTTCTTTCCAGCCGTTTCCCTGCCACTCCCGATTTGGAGCGAAGCCCGTTGGATACAGGAACCGGCCGAATCATGGCCCCCTATCCTGGCTCAGGCCGAGTTTGTCGATGAACAGAACCGCCGGGTCTTTTGTGGAACCGCCTTCGTCATCCAAAGTGGGCGAGAGAGGCAGCCGCTCATGGTGACCGCCTCGCGCAATCTGTTGCACACCGCCCAGGCCCGAAACAAACGTTCCCCGGACGAACTGGCCCGCGTCATTGATCGCCTCGCCTTTCAAACCTATCACACCGGCCAAACCCAGACGGGTGTCGCGATTCCACGCGCCCAAGGGCCTTCGATGTTGGATGGGGATACCCTGATGCTCGCGACCGCGTTGGCCCCCGGTATTCGCCCGCTCACCCTCCGCCGGGGTCCGCTTCGGAAGGGCTCACGGATCACCCTGATCGCCCCCCCTGCGGAGGCGGGTGGCCCCCAGCGGCGGTTTGCTGGCACGGTTCTGAAGCCAGGGGACGAGGTCAATCTCGGCTCGGTCGCCATGGATGAGGTCTTCCCCGCCGAATGGCTGATCGGCGCCCCCTTTGTCGACTCCAGCGCCCGTGTGGCGGGCATGCTGAACGGCGAGTATCCCGTCGATCTTTCGGAAGTAGGGCACCGCAACATTTTGATGTTTGTCCCCGCCGTCCGCCTGGAAAATATGGCTCGACCGAATGTGGCTCGACCGAATTTAGCCCGACCGTAAAGCAGGCCCTCTCCGGCACCCCGGCTCTACCGCAAAAAGCGCGAGAGATTCGCTGCCTCCCATTGCCGGGCCTTTCGGTAATGCGGGAAATGACGCTCGCGCCGTTGGAATTCCACCGTGTGCACCCGCCGCCGTCCCCCAGGGAGCGGTTCATCTGGGACCATCGCGTGGAGCATTTCGTGATACAACACATACTCTAAAAACCAACGGGGGACGAATGGCGCATCGAGCAACGGATGAATGCGAATCAATCGATCCTCCTCTTGAATGCTGCCGAACACCAGATACCGCTTTGGGCGCAACCGGCGGCGACGCCCCCAAATCACCCGGTAACGACGCAGTTTTCCGTCGAAATATCGGACGTTGAGATCGTCGAAAAGCTCGCGCAAATCGTGATGCCGCCCCTCTTGGGCCAGGGGGAGCTGGCGTTGGATCGGCAGAGCGGGAGTTCCCACTTTGCGTTTGCTCGCCGACCTGTTGGATTGAGATGCCATACGGATGGAAAACGATACGGCGCTGGCACGTTGAGGCAAGTGAGGGGGAAAAGTTCCCTCAACCCCCACGCAGGGAGGCAGTTGCCAAGGCAAAAGGGAGCGATCCGGGTGTGACGATTCTGTCGCAAACGCAGGAAAATCCCGAAATGACCCTGGGAAACCACCTCCGCCTCTTCGCCGGGCCTCATCTAAACCCAATCCTGTTTGCTTAAAAGGGAATGAATCCGAACGGAAGCGTTCCCATTTCCAATTGCGACAATAGGAAAGATGGCGCATGGGGATGGCTGAGGTATGAGCGGCGGTTTTCAAGTGTCGTTGGATGGCGGAGCCATCCCATCCACGTAGCCGGGGGTAAGCGAGGGACGAGCGCCA
>CAZSPO010000672.1:0-1702 GCA_964608775.1 uncultured Chthoniobacterales bacterium
CGAATACCGCACCTCCACCAGCTCGGCATCGGTCAGCACCCCACTTCGTCTCCAGCAGGCGGCGAATACAAAGGCCATCAGCAAAAAGGCCACCCCATAAATCCAGAGTCGCCAGAGAAGAAAAATGCCGCCGGACGCAATCAGCCCGGTCACCAGCAGCGGGGTGTCAGCCGCGAATTGGGTCGCCGCCATGCTGCTTCCGCTCTTCCATCCGGACAACGTGCGTCCGGCGAGGAAGTATTCTTCCAGGTTTCGGGAAGCCTTTTGGCGATTCCAAAATCCGCTGCCGATCGCATACGCCGCGAACAGACCGATTAAAAGAACATCGATCCACATCGATCCAGGCTATCGCGCCCCGGCTTTCGTTGCCCAGCCTCTTTTCTTCCTCCATGCAAGGCGTTCCCCCGGGATGCGTTCGGATACGCGTTGCAGCGCCCATTATTCCATTGAATTCCCAGCGTCCAACAGGCCAGATGAGCCCCTTTTCCCGATGACCGATATTGAAGCACGCGTTGTATTGAATGGTCTGCCGAAAATCGGCCCGATCCGGGTGCGCCAACTCATTGAGCGATTTGGGGACGCCCCGTCGATTCTGCGGCAGCCGGTGGAGAAACTGGCCGGGGGCGGGCTGCCGCAAGAGGCGGTGCGGAGTTTGGCCGAGTGGCGTTCCCTGGTGGATCCGGAAGCTGAGTTGGCCCGGGCGGCGGCGTTTGGGGCGGAAGTGGTGGTGCCGGACGACCCGAGGTTTCCCCGGATGCTCCGGGAGATCCACGATCCCCCGCTGCTGCTTTATCTCTGGGGCACGCTGTTGCCGACCGACCATCATGCCATCGCGGTGGTGGGGCCGCGCAAGCCTTCGACTTACGGGAGTGAGTGCGCCAAGAAACTCACCTATCAACTCGCCAACGCCGGGTTGGTTGTGGTGAGCGGCCTCGCGCGTGGCGTCGATACCCTGGCCCATCAGGCCGCTCTGGCAGCAGGCCAGCGAACGATCGCCGTCCTGGGAGGGGGACTCGGTCGGCTTTACCCGCCGGAGAATGCCGGGTTGGCGGAGAAAATCGCCGGGCAGGGTGCTGTGCTTTCCGAGTTCCCGTTGGACCGAGACCCTGACCGCCAGACTTTTCCGATTCGCAACCGACTGGTGGCGGGTTGGTCCCAGGGCTTGCTGGTCATCGAAGCCAGCCGGACGAGCGGGGCGATGATCACCGCGAACTTTGCAGCGGAACAGGGCCGCACGGTTTTCGCCGTCCCTGGCCCCATCAACCGCACCACCAGCACGGGAACCAACTCGCTCATTCAACAGGGAGCCCGATTGGTCACCTCCGCCCAGGATGTGCTCGACGAATACCAACTCCTGCTCCCGCCAGAACCGGCCAAAAAACCGGGCTTACCGCCCCCATCCCTCCCCGAACGGGAAGCCCTCCTGTTCACTTTGACCGGGGAATCCGATGAGGTCACCTTCGATTTTCTGGTGGACAAATCGGGTTTGCCACCCCATCAGGTCTCGGCCGGTCTGCTCGTCCTGGAGATGAAAAAGCTGGTCAAACCGCTCCCGGGTCAACGCTTCGTGAAGCTTTGACACCGCCCGCCACCGGGCGGCGCACCGGGTCGCTGCCCTCTATTTCGCCATAATTTTGTTCACCCCTTACCACGGATTTGCATGGGAAAATCACTTGTCATCGCCGAGAAACCGTCCGTCGCC
>CAZSPO010000673.1:0-1695 GCA_964608775.1 uncultured Chthoniobacterales bacterium
TCCCGATTGGGATATGTTTCAAAGCGCCCACGCCATGGGAGGATTCCACGCAGCGGGCCGGGCGGTGAGTGGCGGGCCGGTCTACGTCTCGGACAAACCGGGTGAGCACGACTTTTCCCTGCTCCGCAAGCTCGTATTGCCGAATGGCACAGTGCCCCGGGCGCAAGGCCCTGCGGTGCCGACCCGCGACACGCTTTTCCACAACCCCGTGACGGAGCCGGTGGCTCTCAAGGTCTTCAACCGGAACGCAACGGGCGGTCTCCTCGGGATTTTCAACTGTCGGTTCGATGAGAACGCCGAGGTGCAGCTCGGGGTCGAAACGCACTTCGGTCCGTCGGACGTCGAGGGGTTGGCAGGCGAAGAGTTTGCGGTCTGGCTGCATCAGGCCGGTCGGTTGATGCGGATGCAACGCGAAGAACGCCTGCCACTCGCCCTAGGGCCGCATGGCTACGAGGTGGCGACCATCGCCCCGTTTTCGGCGGGCGTGGCGGTGATTGGGTTCCCCGCTTTGTTCAACAGCGGGGGAGCCGTCGCGACGGTCGAGCGCCCGACCGTCGGGCAGCTGCGCTTGCAGGTGAAGGGAGCCGGGCGCTTGCTGCTCGTTGCGCCCGCCGCACCTGCCGATGTGCAGGGAGCTCAGTTGCTGGCCTTTGCCGAGGAGACCGGAGCGCTGGAGCTGGAATGTCACGAGGCCGGTCTGATCGTCCTCGCTTGGTAACCGCTGATGATTCATCAAAAGAGGAAGGGGTTTCACGAAACCTTGGGGTGAACGCAGCGAGCGGGATTTCCGGGGCAGAAACGCTCGCCTCCCCTGATTTTCCCGCTACCCTCGCGCCCGTATGCTTCCGATCGCGCTTATCAGCACTGACTTCGATGGCACCTTGGTGGATCACGAGTCGGCCACTCCCTTTCCCCCGCAGCTCGGCACCTTCCTGACCCGATATCAAGCGCAAGGGGGGCGATGGGTCATCAACACCGGGCGAACGCTCTGGCATGCGGTGGAAGGGGTGGAAATCTTCCTGGGAGATGCCCAACCCGATTATATCATCGCCAACGAACGCGAGATTTACCGCTGGGAACCCGGCTCCGAAAGCTGGCTCGATGTCCTGCCCTGGAATTCGACCTGCTTTCAAGCGCACAACAAGCTCTTTCGCGACGCGGAACCCCATTTGCAGACGGTTCAACAATGGCTTCGCCAGGAAACCCGCGCTCAGCCGGTCATGGAAAATGGGGTGTTGCACGGCGTGATTGCCGAGAGCGAATCCGAGATGGATCGGATCGTCGCTCACCTGGCCACTTACGAAATGGCCTGCCCGGAGCTAAGCCATCAACGCAACTTGATTTATCTCCGCCTCTGCCATCGGAATTACAGCAAAGGGACTGCGCTCGCTCATCTCGCGGGGCTTCTCCGGATTTCAGCCGCTGAAGTCTTCGCTGTGGGGGATCATGAAAACGATCTCTCCATGCTCACCGGTGGGCCAGCTGGACAGGTGGCCTGCCCCTCAAACGCCATCGAGGCGGTCAAAACCTTGGTGCGCAAGGCTGATGGCAAAGTCGCCGGAGCCCGCTGCGGCTCAGGTGTTCTGGAGATTCTCGTGGAGTCGATGCCCGAATTGGCCCGTGATCTGTTGGGGTGAAGGAAATGAAGAGCGTGAAGGGCGGTCTGGGAGATTGAGATTTTAAATTATGCTGAAA
>CAZSPO010000674.1:0-1686 GCA_964608775.1 uncultured Chthoniobacterales bacterium
CAGCCAAATCGCGCCCCGGGCAATGCGGCAGCGGCAAGGCGGGATAAAGCCCTGCCCGCATGTAAGTTTCAAATGGGTTCAGCCCGATCGCACACACCTGCACGGTCACCTGGCCAGGACCCGGTTCCGGCAGAGGGCGCTCCTCGATTTGCAAAACCTCCGGCCCCCCAAAGCGGTGGAACCGAATTTGCCGAATGGAGACGCTCATATCGAATCACCAAGGATTCTCACTCACCCGCCGCCCAAGCCTGCTGAATCCCCAGGTAAGCTCCGGGCACCTCATTCTCCCACACGGCCACAAACCCGTCGCGCCCTGGGCAGATCAAAAAGAGCGTCTTTCCTTCTGGCCCGCCAAATCCGACGTTGTGCACCCGCGCATAAGGCGCTTCGATGGTCTTGATCAACGACCCGTCGGGGGCAATCACGTGCACGCCACCGGGTTGTTGCACCGGCTTGCCCTCCACCTCGATCTTGCCTCCCGCACGGGAGACATAGAGATTGCCCGCCGCATCGACCCGCATCCCATCGGCATAGGCATAGCCCTCTTTGGGAAGCTGGGCGGCAACCCCCGATTTCTTGAGGGTGCCATCGGGTTGGATCTCATAAAAACCGTGCTGCGTGTAGAGAATTTTCCCATCAGCCGAGACCTCTACTCCGTTTGTGTGATTGGTCGACACTTGCTTCACCTCCTGGCCGTCTAACGTCATGGTCCACAATCCCGCCCCCATCCGGCTAATGTAAAGACGTAGGCCATCTGGTGTGATAGCAACATCATTGGGCGTATTGGTCCAATTCGGATCCGCCACCTCGAAATCATGCACCGTGCTCACCGCTTTCGTCTCCAGATCAATGCGAATCACTTTCCCACCCAACTGGTCGGCCATGTAAAGCGCGTTGTCCGGCCCCACCCGCAGGCCGTTCCCTCGCAAGCCCTCGGGCAGGGTTAGGAAAACCTCAGGCTCTTTCTCTCCCGGTCGGATCACCCCGATATTCCCCGCCTTTTCCAAATCCTGATCCGGCTCTTGCATGTTGCAGAAATAAAAATTGCCCGCCAAATCCGACGCGGCTCCTTCCATCTTCGGCGTGCCGATCGGTGACGACAATACTTCCGCCCGATCTTCGCCAAAGGCGAAAGGGGTGACAGCCAACATCCATCCAAGTGCGCAAGGGAGAAGAAATGGTTTCATCCCATGCCTTTTAGCCGGGATTTGACCGGAGGCAAAGCTTCTCTCACCCCAACGAAAGGAGGCTGCCGCGATCCCCTTTTTCTCCCGCGACCCCGCTTTCACCCCGGTGCACCAGCCCGCTGTAAACCACATCCTGCCCCAACCGCCGGATCCGCACCTGCCCCAACCGAAGTGCCCGATCCAGGTCGGGATGCCCCTTGCCCCCGGTCATCGGCACCGGGCCACCGCCCACCCACGGCGTTTGAATACAGACCAGCTCCTGAATCAACCCTTCATCGCACAGCCCACCGATCACCTCGCTGCCCCCCTCCACCAACACCGATTTCACCCCGACCGCCGCCAACTGTTCCAGCACCTCCCGCATGCTCCCCCCTCCCAGCACAAGCGTCCGCTCCCGCCGCTCGGGAGCCAGCAACCAGAGTCCCTCCAGCCATTCACCCCGGCTCACGATCACGGGACGCGGCTGCCGCCAGATCGCCCCTAAACCCCGTAAACCCCG
>CAZSPO010000675.1:0-1681 GCA_964608775.1 uncultured Chthoniobacterales bacterium
GCAACACACCATTCATCGGAATAATAATGACAAATCATCCAACCTTCAGATGGCATGGATGAACGGGAGTGGTATCCTCATCTGGGAAAATGTCTTCGGGAACTGGGTGGGTTGGAGTGCGCGCGACCTCGCAACCTGTCGGACGATGACTGCGATTCAACGTCAGTTCCACGCGGTATTTTCAGCGGGCGACTGGATCCCGCTCTCCCAGGAGTCGGAGGTGAACGGCGTCTACATCAGCTGCTGGCATAAAAACGATTTGCAGCTCTGGACTCTTATCAATCGCAATCGCAAGGCGGCCGTTGGCCAGCTCCTCACTGTTCCGTTTGAGGAGGAAAAACGCTATTTCGACCTTGTTCGCGGATGCGCTATCGATGACTCCGTCGGAGGCGGAGAGCGAGCCCTCCAAGGCACCATTAAAGGGAGAGGCATAGGCTGCATCCTCTCCATTCCGAGGGGGCAGATCACGCCTCAGCTGACCTCATTTTTGGAACAGCAGGCGGCACTCTTCGCGTCTGACTCGGACGAGGTTTCCATACCGGTCAAGCACAACCTTATCGAACAGCCGGTCTTGTCGATTCGCCACGACAGGGTGCCTGATGACATGGTCGAGGTTCCGGCAATTTCCACCAACCTAATTATTGAATATAAACTGCGCGAGGTAGGCTCTTACGAAAATTTCCCGGATTACATGAAAATCCGGCGTATGAGCGCCCAGCACTCGCTCGTCACCGCCGTCCGCCGAGCCGAGCTCGGGCGGTTTGCCCTCGACGAGACCCCGGTGACCAATGCCATGTATCGGGAGTTTCTCAACGATTCCCACTACCAGCCGGCCCGCAAGGAAAACTTTCTCAAGCACTGGGTGGAGGATCAGATCCCGCCGGGTCTCGAAGAGCATCCGGTCGTTTACGTCGACCTCGATGACGCACGGGCCTATGCCCGATGGGCAAAAAAGCGCCTACCCACCGAAGAGGAATGGCAGTTCGCCGCTGAGGGGCCGGACCACCTCGATTACCCTTGGGGCAACCAGATGGAGGAGAATCGCTGCAACCCCAATTCCCAGGGAACGACCACGCCGGTCCGCGCCTTTCCCGACGGAGTCTCGCCATTCGGGTGCTACGATATGTGCGGGAACACCTGGGAGTGGACCAGCAATGTCTACAGCGACGGCCGGACGCGCTTCGTCATGCTCAAGGGTGGCAGCTGCTATAAGGCGGAGGGCTCAGGCTGGTATCCGACTGGCGGTCCGCAAAAAAACGGCTTCATCAATAAGTTTCTTCTCATGTGGCCCGGCCTCGACCGCTGTTCCAGCATCGGCTTCCGTTGCGTCGTTGACCTGGGATAGCCTGTCCAAAAGCTGCGCAGACGGAAGTTCTGATCACCACAATGCGGCCCAAACCGGTGGACAAAGGCTCAAACCACCTCTGGCTTGCACCCCGAATAGGCGTCCAGTTTGCGCAGCGTCTTCTGAAAGTAATTGCGCGATTCAACATAGCGCTCATCCGCAGTCTCGATTCCACCCAGTTTGTGCCCTTTAACGATCATGGGCGAGCACAGCTCGTGGGATAGATAGCCCTCGTAGCCAATATCCTTACAGGCTTGCAGAAAAACTTCCCACGGCAATATATCCTTCTCACTGCCCGGGGAGACTTCCTCCCAACTGTAGGGTGCCCCACCCACG
>CAZSPO010000676.1:0-1680 GCA_964608775.1 uncultured Chthoniobacterales bacterium
CAAAAAAACAGCGGAAGTCGGGTTAGACGTCAAATGGGTGCGGCGGGCCTGTTGCTCAGACCATCTGCTCACGGCACTCACAGCACGCCCGCTCATGATAAGCCGCCCCGGTATACTCCATGCGCATCTGTCCCAGCATCGCTCACCAGCAACACAAGTCCTCAAATAGGTAAAGATAGTTTGACTGACCCCACTCACCGTCCCCCCCGCTTCCGGGAGGTAAAACACATTCCCGGGTAGCGGGTAGGGGCATGGCACGACCCCTCCCCCGAGACTATGACACACAGGGGGCTTGCCATAAGGCATAGCCTGTGGTAAAAAGTTTTTAGTATCAGGAGATGTGGCGCGGCAACGCGCTGCACGCCAACCGGGGGAATAGAGACCCCCACGGTGGCTCGGCTTTCAAAGCCGGATGCGCATTCCGAGAAATCGGGATGAACTGTTAAGTCTCTGCGCTGCCGGGAAAGTCGGTGGCGGCCTGGTGAGTCAGTCAATCCAAACATCAAAACAGGAGGCAACACCATGACACAGGCAATCATCGAAGGCGCGGTTCCCTCGACGCGAGGAAGCGCGAACGGGAACCACCATCTCTGGAACAACAACGGCACCTGGTGGTGTCATTACACCATCCACTTGCCGGATTTCACCAAGCGGCGCGTGCGAGTCAGTCTGCATACCGGCAATGTGCGGGTGGCAAGGCTGCTGCGTGACAGCCTGCTCTTCGAACTTGCGAACAGGGTATGACAGGCTACGGCAAAGGCCATCTGATAAACTTCAGAAAGAAATAACCAAAAGGAGACACTATGAATAAGACACATGCTATGAAAATATCCTTAAAAGCGGCAGAAGAAACCAGCTTCGAGCCGATTACCCTGGAGGAAGCCGAAGCACTGGTCGAGGAGGGCGAAGCGTATAATTGGCTGGGCCTGCGCGAAGATGCCTTTGAGTGCTACCTTCGTATACCGCGCGAGCACCAACTCCCCTACCGGAACAGCCTAATCAATAGGATGACTGTTGCAACGGCACTGGACTGGCGGGAAGTTGCATACAGCCGAGGAGGGGCTTGGCTACGGGATCGAGGATTACTACCTGATGGAAAAATGCGCGGTCGTCTTTCAAATTTACGGAAAACCCGAGCGCGCCTTGGAGCAATACTCCAAGTATCTGCTTGCTAAAGGTCTCAACGCGAGACTCGCTTTGTGTATCGGCTATGCCAAAGCGGACGCAGGCAAATACCGGGAGGCTGTCATGGCATTTTTTTACTGCCTTCATTCCTACAAAGATGCATCGGATTTGGAGCCGCTCGCCTGGGACTGCGAGCTGCACGGGCTTTGGAAGAATGTGGCTGGGCTTCAACTTGATGATTCATCTGCACAAATCTTTTGCAATCCCTGCTGGTTGAGAGTGCCCTCTGCCGCCAGAAGGGTCGGGCAGATCGGCATCGACCGTCGAACAATCCTTGGCTACCGCCAGGCAGGCATCGAGCTGCCGCCGCTTGTCTATAAGCCGGAGCACGACAGGTTCTTTGTGCGGCCCGGACTTAAGGGAGCAGAGGCCAAACTCGCACGGGCCTTCACGGACCGCTTGGAAGCTACCCGCAGTGAGAATACCGACCTTATCGAAACGATGGTTTTCCGTGCCAGGGAATTGCTGAGTGATTACCAGTTCTCCTACGCCAGC
>CAZSPO010000677.1:0-1675 GCA_964608775.1 uncultured Chthoniobacterales bacterium
CGGGAAGCCAAGCCGGGGCGGGATCAACCGGGAGTTCGCACGTATCCGGCCCGTTTTTCCAGAGAGCGCCCGCTGCGGGTTCTTTTCTTGGGGCAACTGATTCTGCGGAAAGGGATCGGTGAACTGTTCGATGCGATTCGCATGCTGGAGGGCAAGCCCATCGAGTTTCATTTGGCTGGTCCGATCGGGGTCACGATCCCGGACGCGGTCGGTCAGGCGTCGCAGGTGACGATCCACGGCCCGGTCGATCGCGACGCCGCGCAGCGGCTTTATCGCGACGCGGATTTGTTTCTGCTGCCGACGCATTCGGACGGGTTCGCCATCACGCAGCTCGAAGCGGCGTCGCACCGGCTGCCGCTCGTGGTGTCGCGCCACTGCGGGCAGGTGGTGGAAGACGGCGTTAATGGGTGGGTGCTGCCGGAGGTCACGCCGCAAGCGATTTGCGAAGCGTTGGAGCGATGCCTGGACGAGCCGGAAACGCTGGCGGCCATGTCAGCGCACGAATTGGATTGGGAGGAGTATTCGATCGAGCGGTTGGGGCAGCGCTTGTTGGTGTTGGAACGTCTTTAGGGGCATGCGTGAGCATTTCGGAGGTCGTTTTTGGAAGGGGAGGCCCGGACGAAATTCTTACGAATTCCGCTACGCCGGAAAGGGGATGATGTAGATAGAATTCGTGAGAATTTCGCCGGTCGTCATCCTAGCGGAACCTACAACCCATGCCTTACGATCCCGAGATCCACGTTGGTCGTCTGAGGCGATTGGACCCTTCGTCTTACCGCGGGACGGCGTGGGTGCATTGGGTCATGACCATGGAAGGGCGTCGCTCGGGATGGCTGACGGATGGGTTTCATGGCGTCCTGCGCGAGGCGCTTCTGCATTTCCTCGGACGTTACGAGTTAATCTGCCCGGTGTATTGTCTGATGTCGGATCATGTGCTGACGGAGGACGAACGTCAGGAGGATGCCCTTCAGGGGGTGTGCTTTTACATCCGCGAGAATCCGGTTCGGGCCGGTCTGGTGGCCGATTCGAGCCAGTGGCCCTATTGGGGAGCGCTCGCCGCCGGGTATCCGGATCTCGACCCGCGCGAGGACGGTTTTTGGGAGCGGTTTTGGGGGATTTACGTGCGCGTTCTGAGGTAGCGGAATTTGTGAAGATTTCGGCGAGTGTTTTCGGAAGGGGTTGTCCGGACGAAATTCCGGAAGGGGAGTCCCGGACGAAATTGGACGCTTCGCTCTGCCTTCGGCAGCCTATGTCCGCTTCGCTCCGATTCTCACGAATTCCGCTACGCCGGAAAGGGACGCCTGAAAGGGATTAATGTAGCGGAAGTCGTAAAAATTTTGCCAGTCGTCCCGTCGTCCCGTTGTCCAGTCCCCCCGTCTCCCGTCCTCCAGTCATTCTTCCAATGTCCAAAGTCGCGATCATTTTTGCTCAGTTTGGGCCGTATCACCATGCGCGGGTGGCGGCGCTTCAGCGGCTGTTGCCGGGGCAGGTGATTCCGGTGCAAATGGCGGATGAAACCGAGACGTATGCCTGGCAGCCCGCAGCGGGCCAAACGGCGTGTGAAGGTCTGGTCACGCTCTGCCAGGGCGTCGAGGAACGGATGCCGGCCTGGCGGGTTTTCTTGGCCGCGCGGCGATTGTTTCGCCGGGAAGGCGTGGGCGCGGTCTTCCTGCCA
>CAZSPO010000678.1:0-1674 GCA_964608775.1 uncultured Chthoniobacterales bacterium
GCGTTCATTCCATCTCACGGGCACATGGGTTATGACAAACCTAACGTGTCAATCAGGCGTGGCGGCGGCGCCGACCCATCAACAACCCCAGGCCGAGTGCGCTTGCGATCAGCGCGAAGCTGGAGGGCTCGGGAATGGCGACGAGTGAAATCGCCTGGGCGACCGCTGCACGGTTATTACTACTGTCGCCGATGGTGTAGGTGATCACCCCGCTGGCATTGGGCGTGATGCCAGAGAAAGCGACGCTGCCATGATCAGTCGTATCAATATCATCGTGGAACGTCGTCGTGGCAGTGCCGACCGTCAGGGTGAAGTCCGCCGTGCGGCTCACAGCAAGGTTTGATGCAGCATAGTGGAACAGATCGTAGGTTGTCGCTCCCGATCCATCCAAACCCGTAAAGGAGAAAGTCCAGATGGTCCCGACTACGGCACCTGACGCATCGTCCCGGTAACCATCCACAGTGGCGGTGCTGGGGAAGAACGAATCTGGATCGCCGTTGACGATTAAGCCTATACTACCAACGTTGTTTGTAAACGTGAGACCAATGGTGGTCGCACCTCCTGCGCTATTTTCCAGGTTGGTGAAGCTTTCAGACGCCGTTGTAAGGGTCAGATTGTTATACACAGCGCCATTGAGCGGATCTGTGTTGGACAGATTGGCGTTGTTGAAGTCGAGCAGGATCGTTTGGGCGGAGACCCCGGAGGCGAGGCCGAAACAGAGCAGGAGTGAATAGAATAGTTTTTTCATGGGAACTTTGTTTTTGAGGAATAATTTACTTTTGCAGCCACCCGGCAGGATCGTTGATCACCTGCAAGGATCACCTGGTTGGATGTCATCATCACGCAGACGAACCAGACTTCAAGTTTGACAAAACCTACCCGCGTAGGATGGTGGAGGGTGATGAGGAGCTCGGACTCCAGAATGGACCGCGGGGTGACCCGCGGCGATGTGGCGGCGAGGGCCGGGGTATCGACTTTCACGGTTTCACAGGCGTTGGCTGGTAAAGCCGGGGTGAAGGCGTCGACCCGGCGCAAGGTGCTGGATGCGGCGGAGGCCCTGGGGTATCGCGTCAATGCGGTCGCCTCTCTCTTGGCGAGGCAAAAGGCCTCGCGAGGGACCGTCGGCCTCTCGGTGGCGTTCATTCATCACCAGCCATCGAGTGCCTCCGATTTTGCTTTGAGTTGCGAGTCCACAGGGCTGGACGGGCAGGTGGTGGATCCCCGGGAGTTCACGACTCCGCAACGGATGCTCGATGTGCTTTACCATCGCGGCGTGCAAGGGCTGCTCTTCAGGTTCAACCGGTTTCCGTGGACCGAGGAGGAGATGGCGCCCTGTGATTTCTCGCGGTTTTCGGTGATGAAAAGCTCCCGGCTCTATTCCTCCCTGCGCATGCACCTGGTTCGGCACAGTGCATTTGATTATGCGAGCACCGCATTGCGACGGGTCAAGGAGGCGGGCTACCGGCGAATCGCGGTCCTGCTGATGAGGACGGAGACAGGCAGCTCGACCGATGATGACGCTCGTCTAGGCGCGGTTCTTGCCCTGAAAGAGCGTTGGCGCAGAGAAGGCAAAACCCGCCTGGCCTGGTATGGCTATGCGCACGCCGACTCCAGGTCTTTCGATCCGGAAGCCATGCGCTGGTTGCGCGAGCAAAAGCCGGACGCAATTGTCAG
>CAZSPO010000679.1:0-591 GCA_964608775.1 uncultured Chthoniobacterales bacterium
CCTGCCAAGTCGGGCTGGAAGCCGGGTCCAAAGCGGGGGGCAGACCGAGTAATTTGGTCTCCCACGTCGGCCACCCGGCGATGGACTGACTGGGCAGCGCGGGATCATGGCCGGGCGTCGAACCGCTCACCGCGGCAAATTGCACCCACACCTCATCAGGCTCAAGTCGCAGGGCCGGCAGCCGGGCCGCAGCTGCCGCGTCGACGGCCGAGGCGACTCCTTTCAACAATCGGGAGATTTCGCCGGGAGGGAGGTGGCCCCGGGCACGAAGGAGTTCGAGCAGGGTGAATCCTTCCAGCGGTTCGAAAACCACCAGGGCGAGCTGGTTATCGGTCAAACTATCCGTGATCGCCGCCAAACCGGGAATCGTTTGCTCGCGGCGTTGCCGGACGGTTTTCACAAAGAGCGAATCGAGTGTCTGGCCGACAAAACCAGTGGCCGCGACCGCCAGCGTGACCGGGGCTTGGTCCTGAAGCCGAATGGCGGGGAGTCGCAGTCCGGGATGCGGTTCTGGGGCTCCGGCGAGGAGTTCATAGCGATTGGCGAGAACCAAGCCGCGAGCAAGGGCCAGCGGAGCCTGGGGAGCGTCCG
>CAZSPO010000679.1:601-1672 GCA_964608775.1 uncultured Chthoniobacterales bacterium
GACCCGCTCGCAGAGCGGCTTTCCCCTCTTCATCCTTGCAGCTCGCCAACCAGTTCGTGAGTGCCGCACGCAAATCGGACGGGGTGGCATACCGAAGATCGCGGTCTTTTTGCAGCACCTTGTCAAGGATGGCCACCAGACCGGGGGAGAGCCCTTCCAACCGTTCCAACGGCGGGGGCGCACTCAAATGCTGCATGAGCAAGCTGGCAAAGGTGCCGGTAAAAGGAGCCTGACCGGCGAGCATGAACCACAGCGTGACCCCCAACGAGTAAAGGTCGCTTCGGATATCCAACTCCCGCTCTTCCAACTGCTCCGGACTGGCAAAATGCGGAGTCCCGACAAACCCCGCCATGGTAATCGTGGGGGCGTTCTCTCCCTTGATCACCGGTTTCGCAAGACCGAAATCGATGACCTTGACCATCCAGCCCTCCTCTTCCTCGAGGAGCATGATATTCGCCGGTTTGATGTCTCGGTGTATTAAATGCTCGCGATGCGCAGCCCCCAGCGCCCGGCAGACTTGGATGGCCACCTCGGCCGCCATCCGGGGGGGCATCGGCCCGTGCGTTTCCAACCAATGCTCGACGGTCTCCCCCCGCACAAACTCCATGGCGTAAAAGAAGACATCCCCCTCGCTTCCCAGCTGGTAAACGGTCGCGACATTCTCCTGCACAATCCGAGCCGCCGCCTGCGCCTCGCGCCGAAATCGTTCCCGCGCGACTTCACTGTCAAAGTAATGGACGTTGATCACCTTCAACGCCACCTCGCGCCCGAGAATTGTGTCCTCCGCTCGATAGGTGATCCCCATCGCGCCCCGACCCAATTCTTCAAGCGAACCGTCCTCGCGTCGTTTTACCCGATAATGCTGGAAAGTATCCATGACCCGTCTCTGCGCTCCTTCTTGGAACAACTCAGCCCGTTTCTTTCAACGGAATTCGATGATCCCGGTCTCATCAGTCGCCTCCAAACAATCGCCCGATGGAACGCCAAGCCCGCTCAGGCAACGAGGCAGGTTGCAAATCATAATCTTCCCCGATCACTGGCCCTGGATGTTCCGGACAACTCCGGCCCGGC
>CAZSPO010000680.1:0-1657 GCA_964608775.1 uncultured Chthoniobacterales bacterium
TTCCAGTGTGTCGTTTTCAGAAATGCCGCGCACGGTGTTGGCATCCTTTTGACTGTTGGGCTTTCTCGCGACTTCGTCACGGAGCACTTTGCGGACATGCCCGTGGTGGGACAAACCACTCCGGCGGTTTTGCCGAGCCCCGTGGGGATGTCGATGAGGCGGGAGGTGCAGCCTTCGGGATGAGAGCGAGAGAGCCAGGCACGGGTGGCCTCGTCGGGATTATTCAAATCACAGTTGGCTTCTTCGGGTGGCTCGCCGCAGGCCAGGCGACATTGCCAGAGGTAAGGAGGGTGGCCAGTGGCGGCTTCAAAAAAAGCGGCGAATGTCATGCTGGATGGTGGTTGAGATTCTGGAAATGGTCCGCGAGGTTTGATGTGATGCGACGGAACCGCTCTTCCGAGACGCTACCGATGAATCCTTTGATGTCCTTTGGAGAAATCGTGCCGAGAAACTGAGTGCGGATAACTGACGCACTGACCAGGCCGGAAGGGCCGAAATCCGGACTGGCTGGATCAAGCAGTTCGTCAAAGCCGGGGACTGCTGAGTGCAATTGAGTGCTAATGCCGCAGACCACATAATCGCGGTAGGGTTCGGCCCGGAAAAGAACCAAAACGGGACGGTTCTTTCGCACGCCGTCAGCTTGAGGCAAAAAGGTGATGGCGATCTTACCGTTTTCCATATTCGGGGTTGGGTTCATTGATGAGGGAGTCCGGGTAATCCGGTTCATCCTCACCGTAGGCTCGGGCGAGTCCGGAGGCAGTCAAAGTGTGCCAGTCGGCGGAGAACTGGGCATCGCTTTCCTCTCCATTCTCGGGAGTGGCGATGAGAATGAAGAGACGAGCGTTCGCCGGAATCTCTATCGGTTCAGTCGGGTCAACATGGTTGCCGTTACGTTTAGCGGGGATGGTGATTGTTTTCATGGTTTGAATTTATTTAACTTTCCAGTGGGGCGCAAAAGCCGTAGCCGTAACACCGTCTCGCACCAATCAAAACAGTGCCTTGCACAGGGTAGTTAAACATCAGAAGCAGATGGACATGGCGACGTCGCGGTGGGAGGAAAGACTTTAGAGCCTTCCCCTCCTGCTGGTTCGAGTTTTAGCCGACAACGGAAAGCTGAGGCAGAACCGCTGATAGCGGATTGGAGGGTGTTTAGGTCGATGGTTTTCATAGTATTGGATGGTTTGAGAGTTTTAAAACATCGGTGATGATGCAGGGCATGGTGGTTGGGTGTTTGATAGTTGTTCAGCGAAAGTAGAACAGGCAGCTTGCCTGTTTCTTCGGTGGGAAGGAGACAGGCTGGCAGCCTGTCCTACTTTTGGGGTGTTGTCGTTCATGACTTGTCCTTCTTTGGGGGCTTTTTCCGCTTGATCTCCATTTCTTTGGCGGAGGCGCGGAGGTCTTGGACATACCGCGCCTCGGCTTCGGCTTCGGTCGCGAGCCTCCGGCGCTCGGCGAAGGCGTCGTATTGCTCGTGCGCCCAGTGGAGGGCGTCGTCATGGCTGACCGAGCCGGCGTCTTCGAGGACGGGTAGTTCGGTGTCGCGCAGGAACTTGTCGAGGAAGGACTGCCAGTCGTGCATGTGGATGTCCTTTCGGCGCTGGGCGCGGAACTCGGCCTGGTCGAGGAACATGACGGTGATGCGGTTGAGGGTGTCGAT
>CAZSPO010000681.1:0-1638 GCA_964608775.1 uncultured Chthoniobacterales bacterium
GCCCGCCTCCGCTCGGGCAACCGCGCTAGGATCTCGGAAACCAAATCAGGTGATTTCTCTTCCTCAACCGCGCGGGCCTGACTGGCGAGTTTGGATTCGATGTCTTCGACTTTCATGACGGGCTTTCGAGTTTTGGCAGTTCGTTGGCGAAGGGCTCACACGTTTCCCCACGGCGGTCCGGAGTCTCATTCAACTCTTCGACGGCCTTCTTCAGCTTTCGCCGGGCGCGGTAGACCGCGGTCTTCACGGCTCCAGGGCTCATGCTGAGGTAGGTCGCGGTTTCGTCGTGATGGCGGCCTTCGCCTGGAAAATGTCGAGTGCTTCCTTCAGGCTCGGTTCGTCTTTCGCCACGATCACATGCTGTTGGTCGGGGAAAAGAACCCGCACCGCGTGGTTTTTGTGAACCGTCATCTCGTGCACCTGAAATCCGTTCAATTTCGTCAGCTGGTAGTTTTTCTGTTCACGAAGCGATTCGGTGATGCGTGCTTCGTTGAGGATCCCCTTCATGATCGTGACCGAATGGCGAGGAGTGCCATTTCAATAAATGATCAGCCACTCGCCATCGGTCCTTGGATCGAAGTCGAAGGCGTCCTCCATGAACTGCAGCCCCCACTTGGCGGATTGACCTGCCTTTCCTTCGGCAAGGGCCTGGCCGAATGATGAATCATTCCATTGTGAAGCGTTAAAGCGGAGCGCCCACTTCGCTGATTCGGGAATCTGGGCGTGAACCGTGGTGGCGAGAAAAAGCGGCGCCAAAGCAAGGCGAATCAGGTGGCGGCCGGAATTTGGAGTCGGGATATGGTTCATCATGCCTTTCAATACACCGCCGGGCGCGGAAAGGTCACAGCCAACTTCATCAAATCTCGATTCACGGCGACTGGGCCACCGAGGTAAGGGCTGGCCACGGCGATCAAACTCGCGTTCCGCTTTGCGAATGCGATCTTTGGTGGAGCCGGATCCCTGGCCAACTTGGGCGTGGGCCGGTTTCTTAGACAAAACCGCTGACGTCGTGCGTCTCGTTTGCGGGCTCGCCGGGTTGCATCTTCCCCATCCGGGAACCCAGTCCGCGTCTCCGGATTGGGTTGATGTGGCCAAAGCTTCGCCTCCCGTGCAATCCCTTCGAGAAATGGAGCAGGTCCCGACGATGCTGGCCTGGCACAGGGAATCCTTGTCTGCGTTCCGTCCAAATAGAGAACCATGACGAAGCCAATGAAGAATCCCCTTAAGAAACTGGTCTGGACGCTCGCCGTCCTGATGACCTTGGTGGCCCTGTTCTATGCCGTCGAGAACTGGCGAGGCGCGAAAGCGTGGGAAGCGGCGAGGAGTCACCTCGAAGAGAAGGGCGAACCGTTACGCATTGCCGAACTGCAAACCGGTCCGATCGAGAGTGATCAGAACTTCTGCGCTGTCCCGCTCATCGCTTCGGTTTATGAGTTCGATCACACACCTTCTCAGGAGCTTCCTGCTTTTGGAAGTGGGGGACCTCAGTATCATCATCCGGAAATCCGGCAGCGATTTCTGACGCTGCGCCTCCCCGAGACATCGGCGCAGGGCAAGCCTGCGCCGGACCTGCCCACTGGGGCCGCGGCGGGCGAGGAAATCGATTGGGATGCGTGGATCGATTTTCTAGAAGCGGCC
>CAZSPO010000682.1:0-1634 GCA_964608775.1 uncultured Chthoniobacterales bacterium
GAAGGGCGGGGTCGGAGAGGTCGGGCAAGTCGAGTGCGCGTTCGGCCGGGCTCTGGCTGACGGGATATTGGGCGAGCTGCGAGGGGGTGACGCGGGGAAGAAACCCGTCCCACCGAACGCGGACCGAGGGGCCGAGGGGGAGCGAAGGGGCTGTCGTCACGTGGGTGAAACCGCCGAGCGCCGGTTGGCTGATGATCGGCGCGATCTCGATCTGGGGCAGGCCCTCCCAAACGCTCGTCGATTGCGGGGTCAAGCAGATCCAGTCAATCGGTCGCCACCCCTTCCAACTTCCCTTGGTGCTCTCGCTCGTGAGAGCCGTATCATCCACCAGGGCGAGAGTGGTTTTTGCCCGGGTCATTCCGACATAGAGCAATCGAGCTCGCTCTTCTCGTTGTTCGGTCGCGGTTTGTTTGCGGGCGAATTGGTCGTCGACGGCTTCACCGACCGCCCCCGTTTCTTCCGAGGGGGACGCTTCTGGGTTCCGGGTATGAGGCAACTGGGGGGTGGTCAGGAAGGGGAGAATCACGACGGGCCATTGGAGGCCTTTCGCTTTATGCAACGTGCAAACCTGGATGGCGTCGGCGCGCGGTTCTTCGGCAGCGGCATCATCGGGGAAGCTGTCAGCGAAGGTGCGGGCAAATTCGGCAAGCCCTTTTCCCCGGCGTTCTTCCTGCATCGCCATCGCTTGGATGACTTCCAGATCTTGTTCGAAATCACCGGTCGCCGCTCGGGGCAGGGCGGCGAGGCGGGCGGCGAGGTGGGTTCGGGCAAACAAGGCGCGGACCGCCTCAGCCAGCGGCAGATGGACGATCGCTGACCGCACCCGTTGGAGCTCGCCCATGGCCTGGATGGCTTTCGCCTCTTCGCCGAGGAGGGTGAGCGGTTTAGCTTGCCGCACGCAATGCGTGTAAAGCCGATCATCGCTGATCCCCCAGAGCTCGCGGAGGACCCCGGCGATTTCAAAGCCGTTGGCCGGTTCCGCCATGATTTTGCAAAGCGCCGCCGCCCACCGGTAAGCCGCCAGATCGCCCCGGCGCGCCCGGCTGCCGACGCGTTGGGCGGTGAGATGTTCGGTGCGGAGAGCTTCTTCAACCGTGTGGCACCAGGCTCGTTTCCCGCAAAGGATGGCGACCTCGCCCCAGGTCGAAGCGCCGAGTGTCATCGGGTCGCACGAGGCCAGCCAAGCGGCGAGTCGACTCGCTTCCGCCGCGATGATAGGGGCGAGACCCTTCGGGGGCGAACCGTTGGAAGGCTGGAGATGCCATCGTTCCACTCGCCCAGGCCCGGCTCCTTCTCGCGCGGTCAAGGGGGCATGCCGGGGGCGGGTCTCGGTCTGATCAAAAATTTCCGAGAATAACCCGTTCACCGTTTCCACAATCGCGCGGTCGCAGCGGAAGGTGACGGAGAAGGCCTGTTCTTCGCCTCCCTCCGCGAGCAGGCGGCGGGCGGCTTCTCGGTAAGCGCCGGGGTTGGCTCGCGTGCCATAAATTGCTTGTTGAAAATCGCCAACCATACAGAAGCGGCCCTCGGAGCCGGGTTCCCCGACCCCGGCCACCCCCATGAGCATCCCGAACTGTGTCGCATCCGTGTCCTGAGCTTCGTCCAGAATGATGCGATAGCGTTCAGCGCGAACT
>CAZSPO010000683.1:0-1633 GCA_964608775.1 uncultured Chthoniobacterales bacterium
TCATCGAGTAGCTAAGAATCCCGATGCGATTATTGCTGCGGACAGGAAGGTGGCGAATCCGCAAACGCATCACGAACTCCACCAAGTCCCAGCTCGTTGCGAGTTGTCTTCGCTCCGAACAGATCGATAACATCGAGCATCTTGCGACGCTCGGCTTCGGAGTAGTCGAGCCAGGTAAAAGTGGATGCCATATCACTATCCTACCGTTGCTTGGATTTACGGACGGTTTCCATTAGGCGATCGGCAGTTAAGAATTTACCTGCCGCGAGGTTTGCTAGGCCGGATAGTGATATCGTATTTTGGGAGAGACGTTGATCGTTGCAGGCGTGCGTTGATTGTCTTCATTTCTTGGTTGGTCACAGGCTTCTCTTTTGCGTAGCCTTTGGTGATGCGATGTACTGCAGGGTGCTCGCCTTTCCAAGTCATTCGTAGGGCATAAGACTTCACGACCGTCCAGCAAGTCAACAGCACGCCGTTCCATTTCTTCTGTAGCGAAGACCAACAGCGTTCGATTGGATTGTATTTGCTGTGGTAGGGCGGGTAGTAGACCAACCGAATCTCCAACCCAGACCAATCGCAGAACGCAATTATCTGACGCAAGAACTTGCGAGTCACGCCGGAGTTTTTGGGGCCGTTGTCCAGATAGATCACGAGACGGCGAATGCCGCGATACTGCGATCTCACACTTTCCCACCACATCCGCAAGCAGTCACCCCAGAAGTCGCTGCACTCCTTCTTGCCAAAAACAAGCGTCAGCAAACTTGTTCCCAGGATCAATACACCGAAGGGGACGAGCTTCTCTTTGGCAGGTGGATCATGGTCGAGTGCTTGCGGGACTTCGCCGTCGGAGTTGGTTCGCGTTTTTTCCCCCGAGAGAATACTCGCCGAGCTTTACCTTTGTTTTGGTGTCGATCGATATTTCCAGTGTTTCCGGCTCCGCTTCTGATTTAGCTCGGACAGCTTTCACATTCTCAAAGATGGCGTCGGTGTCTTTGGTTTTCTTCAGAGGCTTCCCTTTCTGAATTCGTTTCAAACGATAATTCATCCGGTTGAGAATATCCCTTAGGGTCCGTTCGCTGGGAAGCGCGGTGGATTTGTATCCGCGATCGATCAAGGCTTGTCGCACCTCCCTGGCGGAAAGGTTCGTATAGACTCGATCCGTCTTGAGCTCAGGATCGGTTTGCGTGTGCGGCTCAACGATCAGGCGGATGTTCATTGCCAGCTGGGGATCAGCTTCCTCACTACGCTGCCGACCTCGGTTAGCGCTCTTGATTCTGGATAACTGACAATCATCGAGTGCCCTTTCCGAAAGGCCTTTGGAGACGGTCTCTCGACCCCACCCGAATCGACGCTCTGCGTAGCGCGGGTTGGCGTCACACATAGCCACGCATACGTCGGCCATAAATGCTCGCCGAACCGCACCTCTTAGTTTACTGGCTGCCAACCTCAGCAAATCATCTGCAACATCTTCCATGACAGAACTCCATCGACGACAATTTCAAATTCTCGCCAATAGAATTACCGATTTAGGAAATTTCTCAAATATCAATTACTGGGTAATTTCTCAGCTGCCGATCGCCTTAGCTACTAGAAGGCAGTCACATCCACCCGGCGCCCGGTACGGGCCGACTCG
>CAZSPO010000684.1:0-1623 GCA_964608775.1 uncultured Chthoniobacterales bacterium
CGGAAAGTAAGCTTAAAAAGCGACCCCGGTGGCCGAAAGATGGGGTCCACCTCAAGTCACTCGAAGACGGCAAGATTTTGTCGCGGCAAACAGTCGACAATCTTGCCTTAGTAGAGCATTTATTGCGAGATTTCCGCGAGCAACAGCTTGTTACACTTCAATCGCAACTTCGAACCGGCCGCGAAAGTGTAAATTCAATGATTGCCAGGATGCAGGCGCTGGCTCAGGAAAGCAATCGATTGGTCGCTTTGATGCGGAATACGGGATGGGGTCTGATTGTTTTTGGAGTTTCGCAACTCAGCTTGGTGCTAGCCTTGGTTGTCGGTCGCTTCAACCAATAAACTAGGGCACCCCCGCGGCTCCAAGCAGGACGCCCTTTGCAAAAACCCGAATCCGTCGTAATTCGTCAATGGCAAGTGACCCGTAAAGCCTTGAAATGCTCAAACCGCGCTCCAAAACTTCACGCGGTATCCCGGTGGCGGTGGCGCAACAGTCCTCCGAGGCGGGTTTCGCAATGGACATACCTGGCATCGGGTGGTCCCTGTGCCGCCGCACGCCGATGGGCAGGTTCCCGATCCTCTCATGCAGCTCCTGAGCCTGCGGAGAATCTATTCTCCTCGCCAACCGAAATCGGACCGAATCGGACGGAACCAGCCGCCTTCATGCGAAAATCCGTTTTTACCCGACACCAGCGACGGCCACCCCGTTCCGTCACTGGAACCGAATTTTTGCACCCCGCTGGAGCCCGCTCTCCCGCGATCAGGCGAGCCCATCCGCCGAAAATCCTGCATCAGCCGGGAGCAAATTCCCGCGATCCCGTTAACCACACCCGCCCATTTCGCATTCCGCAAAACATGGTGAACCCCCACCATCCATTCTTGCAAAATCCTCAACCCTCTGCTTTTAAGCGACTTCCAGACCCCGCACTCTCTGTTTCAATTTCGCAGAAGGTCGTGCATGGGGAGCATTAGAACCAGGGCAAGGAGCTGTTGCAAGAAGACATCAGCAGCATACTTACTGAAATTTTTTGGTGCTTGCATCAAAAAAGCCAACTGTTTTACGATCAGCGATTGAGGAAATTTATGAATTCGCCACACAAGAACAAAGCGCCAGAGAAAGTAATGTCGGCGATAACCTCTTCGGAGAAGCCCGAAAAAATACTCATCCAAACCAATTTCTCGCCAAAGCCTTTGGAACTCAGGCAGACAAAGAACCCGACAATTCGGGAGCGGTTGTTGTTACAAGCGTTTGAGAATGTATTGAGTCGGTAGCTGCTAATAATTTCGCGCTGGAAAGCGTGACGGGAGAGCAGTTGGATGCCGAGCGCGAAAGAAAAGCTCGGGCGGATATTCTGCCAGAGCGCCAGAATGCAAAACTTGCAGCCACGCCTCGGAACTCAAGACACTGCTGGATGTGATGGGCTATCGGGAGATCGGGGGCATATTCCGTCACGCGGGTGGGAGAAATGTGGTTTTTCTGGGCGATTTCATCGACCGGGGGCCGGAAATCCGTGACACGTTCCGCATCGCAAGGGGCATGGTGGACGCCGGGGAGGCGCATGCTCCGCGTTCAAGCCCCGCCGGATCCCCTCCAAGAAGTGGCGCGAACTCATCAAGAAGGTCT
>CAZSPO010000685.1:0-1613 GCA_964608775.1 uncultured Chthoniobacterales bacterium
GTCCACCCCGGTCGGCCCGTCAATGGCCACCACCGCCACCGAGCGACTTCTCCGCCAATCGACCAACCGCTTCGACGCCTCACCGACTCGGCCCCGGGGCGGGCCCGATGCGCCGCTCCCCAGCAACCCGTCAATGATCAGCTCCGGCCCGCTCCCCGCCCGGCGTGAGTTCGTTGCTAAATCTGTCGCAACTTGCCGAAACTCCGCCAGCTTCCGCCCCGGCAACGCCCCGAGCTCCCCCTCGTCGTACGCCAAATGCAGGGCAATCCGCCAACCGCGCCCCGCCAGCAACCGGGCCGTTACCAAGGCGTCGCCCCCGTTGTTCCCTTTGCCCACGAAGACCGCCGCCCGCCCTGCGCGCGAAAACATTTGGTCTATCACAGCGGCCACCCCGAAGGCGGCTTCTTCCATCAGAGCCTCCTGACTGACCCCGGCGACAAACGCTTCTTCTTCCGCCGCCCGCACCTCGGCACAGGTAAAAAGCAGAGCCGTTCGGTTCATCGCATTAGCGTTTGGCGCGTTTGTAATCGAGAATACCAGCCGCTGCCGCCGTGGCCAGCTTTTGACGGTAACCCGAGCTGCGAGCCAACCGGGCATCGGCACCGTTTGTTAAAAATCCGAGTTCCAACAGGACAGCCGTTCGTTTCGTGTTACGCAAAACATAGAACCCCCGCTGTTTCAACCCGCGATCCTCCGCCCGAGTCGTATGAATTAGGCGCCGATGAATAAAGTAAGCCAGTCGGTAACCCTCGGAGCCGTAGGAATAGGTTTCGATCCCGCGCGCCCCTTCCCTCTGAGCGGAGTTAAAATGGACACTGACAAAAATCGCATTGCTGGTCCGATTAGCGAGGGCGCATCGGGTGGCGAGGGGGATAAAGACATCGGTGCGCCGGGTCATCACGGTTTTGAGCCCGGCTCGTCGGAGCACCCGTTCGAGCCGCAGCGCCACATCGAGGGCATAAGTTTTTTCGGCTAACACCTGGCCTGGAATCCCGCCGCGGTCGTGCCCTCCGTGACCGGGATCGATGACCACTGTGGTGAAAGCCGACGCCGCCATCGTCGCGCCGAACAGGAGGGCCAGACACACCACCGCCATTCGCCTCAAACGCCAGCGCCCGCCTCCGCAATTCACATATTCCCGCACGGCTACAGGAGAACGGGTTTTCCCCTCCCGGTCAAGTCGTGCGCATCCCCGATTTGTGCAAAAGAGGAGCGCAGGCATCCAAAACAGCGGCGGGCGGGTGTCCTGCCCGCCAACCGTCCAACGCGCAGCTCTCTTTTCCCTGCCGAGGGCGAATGCTCGCCCCGGGAGTTGGACATTTTCAGCAGCCCTCTTCATGCCGACGCTCAAGCCCTGGCTGTTCTGAAAAGAAATAGACCGCACTGTTTCATAAAAGCAGGAAGTGGCAAGAAATGGAAAGGGCAACAAAGACCGAGTCACCATGCTGCCGGAAGCGGCCAGAAAGCCGCTCATAGTCCCCCTTCAAACTGTCCGGGAATCTCACCACAACCTCCTCCTCCCATCGCCATTCCAATTCGTTCCACCATCCTGTCCAATGGACTGCGCGTCGACTCCCTCTGGTCCTCCATCACATCAGCACCATCTTCCGCAC
>CAZSPO010000686.1:0-1604 GCA_964608775.1 uncultured Chthoniobacterales bacterium
GCCGACCTCGTCGCCACCCTCGCCCAAAGCGCGGTCCGCCGCGCGATCGGCATTGTGCGAGACGCAGGCCACGGCGGCACGATGGTCTATGTTCCCGACGGAGGGGAACGTTGGACCGGCCCGAGCAGTCCGTTTGCTTACCGGCATCTGCTGAAAGGCGAGACCGGGCGGAACCGCATCGCGGTCGTCATTGGCAACTCCCTGCGCCGCATTTCAGAAGTCGGCACCCTTCTCGGCAAAACCGAGGTCGGCTGGGCTGATTACCAGGACTTCGTCGATGGCGACCTGGCTGATTGGGACGAGGCATTGCTAGAAATGGCGGCCTTGTTGGCGGATTTCATGTCGGTAGACGGTGCCCTGGTGCTGACCCGACGGCTGGATCTGCTCGGCTTCGGCGCGGAAATTCGGGTCCCATTTGCGGACGTTCCCCGCGTGCATCGGGCCCTCGATCTCAATGGTGACGCTTGCCGGGAGGAATCGGTCGAAAATGTGGGGACCCGGCATCGCGCCGTTTACCGGCTCTGCGCGGTTTATCCCGATGTGATCGGCATCGTCGTCTCCCAGGATGGTAGCGTCCGGTTTGTCTCCAATCACGGCGGGAAGGTCACCTATTGGAATCAGCTCTCGATTTGACGGAAAAAAATCAGCGGAGTGCCGCCCCCGTCGCGGCGGCGGTTGCCAAGCCGGACCCGTTTTTCCACAATCCCCCGATGGAGCCAATCACGCGTTGGATATTGCAACCGCCGCCCCGCCACCCGGCTGCGGCGGCACTGGCTCGCGAGTGCGATTTGCCGGCGATCTTGGCTGACTTGGTCTGCGCGCGGGCCGAGGCCGCCGGAGAACCGCCCGATCAATTCCTTGAACCCCGCTTGGCTGCCCTAACCGATCCGTTTCTCCTGCCTGGGATGATGCCGGCCGTGGAAATTCTGCTTGGTGCCATCGCCCGCCGCAGCCGGATCACGTTGTTTGGCGACTACGATGCCGATGGGGTCACCTCGCTGGCGATCCTCCACCGGTTCCTCCGCGAATGGGGGGTCGAAGCCCCCTGCTTTCTGCCCGAACGATTGGCCGAAGGATACGGCCTCTCCCTCGACGCCCTAGAACGTTGTGTCGTCGAGTCCCAGCCTCAGCTGATTGTCGCCCTCGATTGCGGAACCAATTCGCGGAAGGAAATCGCGGCAATGGGTCGCCGGGGGATTGAAATGCTCATCATCGACCACCATGAGCCGTCAGATCCGGCGGAGGAGGTGCCGATTGTAAACCCGAAAATGGGCAGTTGCCGGACCGACTTTTGCACCGCCGGCCTAGTCTTTAAATTCTGTCACGCCCTCCTCAAACAAACCGGTCGCCGCGATCTCGATCTCCGGCATTGGCTCGATTTAGCCGCGCTCGGCACGGTGGCCGATCTTGCCCGCTTAACCGGAGAAAATCGGATCATCGTCCGGGCCGGCCTCGCCCGCATGGCCCGCACCCGATGGGTCGGGCTCCGCGCCCTGATGGAGATCGCCCAAATTCGCTCGACCCCCAAAACCGATGATGTCGGCTTCCGGCTCGCCCCCCGAATCAATGCCGCTGGTCGCCTCGGCACGGCGGAAGCCGCCCTC
>CAZSPO010000687.1:0-1604 GCA_964608775.1 uncultured Chthoniobacterales bacterium
GCCGTATGCCGTGGCGACCGCCCAGGTGGCCCTGGCGAATGCGCGGGCGCTCCGGCGTCCGTTCGCCTTTTATTCCTGCCAAAACTTAGTGAAACGCTATCCACCGCCGTTCTGTTGGAGCGAGAGCTGGGTTTATCGACAGGCGGGGCTCGCCTTTCCGATCACCGAGGCGGTGCGCGCGGTGCTGGAAAAAAAAGGGTTCACCGGTCGGTGCGAAGTCCTGCCGCTGCCATTCGATCCGGCGATCCACCGACCGTTACCCCGCGCGTTGTGGCCGGAGGCGGCGTCGGCGGGGTCGGAGCCGGTGATTGGATTTTTCGGTCGGTTGGTGCCGGAAAAAGGGTTGCACACCCTGGCGTTGGCTCTGGGGCAAATCCGGGATTTACCCTGGCGCTTGTGGGTGGTCGGGGCAGGCCCGTCCGGGGTGGCCTTTGACCAATGGCTGACGGAAGCCGGGGTGGCCGACCGGGTGACGCGGACCGGTTACGTGCCGCATGATGAAGCGCCCCGATGGTTGTCCGCTTGTCATCTGGTCGTGGTGCCATCGGAGACTCAGCCCAATTGGAAAGAGCAATTCGGCCGCATTCTTACGGAAGCCCTGGCTTGCCGAGTGCCCGTGGTCGGCTCGGACTCCGGAGAAATCCCGAGAATTCTCACGGCTTCAGCAGGAGGAATCGTCTTTCCCGAACGGCAACCGGCGGCTCTAGCGGAGGCGTTGCGGGAGGTGCTGGCGAATCCCGACCGGCGGGAAAGCCTGGCAGCAGCAGGCCACGCGTGGGCGCTCGCACATGTCTCGCTGGGTGGGGTGGTGGAAAGGATGGCGACCGCATTGGAAAGGGCGGCAGGGGGCAAATGAAGCCGCTCGCCATGGGCCAGATCGGGATGCACACCCGTCCGTCGGCCGGCGGGGCCGACCGCTATGCGTGCGGGTTAGCGAGCGGGTTGCGCGGAATGGGATGGCCGGTGGCTGCCTGGGGATTTCAACTGGGCGGCGCGGAGCCGGATGATCCGGGGATCACCTCGCTTGGATCGGCTGGGGCTCCGCTCTGGGTCCGTTGGCGGCAGATCCGGCAGGCGGTGCGACGGGAGGAAGCGCGGCTGGAACGGGGACCGCTCTGGTTGGCTGCCCATTTTGCCTTGTATGCCTGGCCGGTCCGACGGCGGAGGCCACGGTTGTTCCTGCATTTTCACGGGCCATGGGCGGCGGAGTCGGCGGCGGACGGTGCCCACCCGCTGGTGGTGGGGTTGAAACGGGGGATTGAAAAAGGGGTTTACCGGCGAGCTGGCGGGGTCATTACCCTGTCGGAAACCTTTCGCCAACTGCTGGTGCGAGAATATCAAGTGCCCGAAGAACGGGTGGCCGTGGTGCCGGGCGGGGTGGAGACCGCGCGGTTTGCCGAGGTTGCGACCGTGCCGAGGGAGGAAGCGCGGCGGCGGCTGGGATGGGAGCCGGGATGCCGCTGGCTGGTGAGTGTGAGACGGTTGACCCCGCGGATGGGGTTGGAAACGTTGGTCGATGCGTTTGGGCGGGTGGCGGCGGTGCATTCGGATTTGCGGCTCGTGCTGGCGGGGGCGGGGCCGTTGCGGGAGGAGTTGGGGCGGCG
>CAZSPO010000688.1:0-985 GCA_964608775.1 uncultured Chthoniobacterales bacterium
GTTCGGCGACCGCCTGAAGCTGACCGGCTGGCGTTCGCCCAAGCCCGCTGGCGTTCGCCCAAGCCCGCTGGCGTTCGCCCAAGCCTGCTGGCGGAGGCTCTCCGTCGTCGGCACTCCCCAATCATCGGCGAACCTGAGTCCTCCTCGCCTCTTTTGAGGCACCCTTCTTTCGCGCCCCATTTCGGCCTCCGGAATGGGCGCGTTTTTTCAAGGCCACCCCCGGAGGACTTGATCCTGACCGCCCGGTATTCTATTGAATGCCCCCGCCTTCCCAACCCACCCGCGCATGCAAGCCCAGCTGGAATCCCTCAAGACCGAAGCCCTCGCCGCCCTCGACACGGCCGATAGCGAAAGCGCCCTTGACGAGATCCGCGTTCGCTACCTCGGGAAAGCCGGTTCGATTTCCCTCATCGGGGCGGGCATGAAAACGCTCCCCGCCGAGGAACGTCCGATCATCGGCAAACTCCTTCACGAAGTCCGCTCCGCTATCACCGCCGCTCTCGAAACCCGGCTTGAGCGCCTGCAAACCGCCCGGGACGCCGCTGCGGCTGGGTCGATCGACCCTTCATTACCCGGCATCCGGCTTTCCACCGGCTCGTTGCACCCCTTCACCCAAGTGCTCGAACGGGTGGTTGCGATCTTTCGACGAATGGGGTTCGCCCTTGCCGAGGGGCCTGATGTGGAAACGGAATTCCGGAATTTCGACGCCCTAAATACCCCTCCCGAACATCCGGCCCGCAACGAGAGCGACACCTTTTACTTTGACGACGGTCGCCTGCTTCGCACCCACACCTCCACGGTGCAAATCCTCACCATGGAGACGTCGCCGCCGCCCGTCCGGATTATCGCCCCCGGCACGGTCTACCGCCGCGACGAAGTCGATGCCACCCACCAGGCGCAGTTCAACCAAATTGAAGGGCTCTACGTGGCACCGGGCGTGCATCTCGGCGATCTCAAAGGGACCATCGAATTTTTCTTCCACGCC
>CAZSPO010000688.1:995-1599 GCA_964608775.1 uncultured Chthoniobacterales bacterium
CACGCCTGGTTCGGGCCCGGCACCGCCGTCCGATTTCGCCCCCACTTTTTCCCCTTCACCGAGCCGAGTTTCGAAATTGATGTCCGGGCGGAAGCGCTGAAAGGCGGGGCCGACTGGATCGAAATCGCGGGGTGCGGCATGGTCGATCCCGCCGTTTTTGAGGCCATCTGCCGTTCCCGCAGCGACCGGCTCTATGATCCGGAAATGGTCTCCGGATTCGCTTTCGGGTTTGGCCTGGACCGATTGGCCATGACCGGATTTTCTGTGCCCGATATTCGCTACTTCAGTGAGAACGATCTGCGGTTTCTCCACCAATTCGGTGCGGGCTGACTGCCACCCCCTTTTTACCCATGAAAATTGTCTGGAGTTGGTTGGCCGATTGGATCGAGCTGCGCGGTTCGGTCGAGGCGGTCGTGGAAACCTTGATCCAAGCCGGGGTCGAAGTCGCCGATGTGCAAACGCGCGGGGCCGATTTCCCCCAGGTGGTCGTGGCCAAAATTTTGTCCAGCGAGCCGCACCCCGATGCTGACAGACTGCGTGTGTGCCAAGGTCAGAACCTGATCAGAAAACGCCTCCGCCCGATGCACCGCCAGCATCTGAGGAG
>CAZSPO010000689.1:0-1598 GCA_964608775.1 uncultured Chthoniobacterales bacterium
GCACGAGGGAAATTGCGGCAAAGGTGGCAACGGCTGCGAGGAGGATAAAGGACAGCCACAGACCCAGCAGGGGGAGCCACGGTGCGAGTGGGATGTTGCCACCGAGAGCCAGTTTCAGGCTCTCCAGGCTGAAGCGTTGATCCGGTGCCCTGAGTTTCTTGGGGCGGCTGGGGTCGGCGACGGCATGGAGGGCCGCCTCGGTGTAAAGGGGGCGCCCGTTGTAGAACTGTTCGATGGCGGCTACATTATAGAGCAGCGGCAGAGCCACGGAGACCTCGCCGGATCCGGTGAGGGTGAATTCGAGTTCGAGGGCATCTCTCCCTGCTGGCAAAAGCAGATTATAGAATCCTATGCGTGTGAAACCGCCGGGTTGGATTGAAGTCGGTCGATCCCGGTTGGTGGTCGTTCTGGTTTCGCCTATCAGAGACTGGTCGTCCGGGTTCATCATCACGACCGAGAATTCGCTGTTTCCCGAGAGATTTCGTGTCCGCCAGAGGAGACTGAAAAAATGGGGATCCCCAGCCACGATGGCTTTGTGCTCTGCGTCCGAATACGGAAGACGCAACCGAAGCCGTGCCTGCTCCGATGACTCAAGGTTGTGAAAAGTGATTCCGCTCATCGACTGGTTGCGCGGCCCCGGGAAATCCTCCCATCGCAGATCTCCCTCCATCTCGATGATGAAGGGTGAACCCTGCGCAAAAAGTGACGGGGCAAGGTTTGATCCGGTCGGGAGCATCGGAGTGACCGCGGCGTCGATATGCTCATAGCGGCCACCTCGGATCATCTCCATGTGAACCTGGAGTAGATAGCCCCAGAGCTGGGCATTGGTAAGCGGTGCGGCAATTAAGCCGATAAAGAGAACAGCGACTCCCTCGGCTTTGTTTAAAAGATCGCGGCGGACGAAAAACCGGGACAACAGAACCACTGCGCACAGGGTTAGGAAAAGGAAGACAACTTGCGTGGGGATCGCCATCGAGCCCATCTGGTTATAGTCGCCCGGAAAAAACCAGAATAGCGCATTGACCAATGCCGAGAGCAGGGTGATGAGGAGTGCTGCACCAACGGAGCGCACGCTGATCGCAGGTCGTTCCGGGGGCCTCATTTTTGGGGATAATTTTTTGGGGAGATTTGGGGAAACAATGGATTCGTAGGGTGATTCAGAGAGTTACCGTGATTCACCAAAAATCGGGTCAATATAGTGGTGCAACACGTTGCAATAGAGGGTGGTATAAGGGGAGCTCAAGGGACGGCGCATCATGAGATGGCATCGGGGTATGTTTGGTCCGCAGTGCGGGATGCGTTTCTGTCGCCGGGATTGCTTGAGTCTTTTCCGCTGGCAAGGCTTTGGCGGTATTCACGACGGCGTCCTTATGGATGCCGACATAATGGCCGGTGGGGGCGTGGTAGCTATGCCACTCGAGGGCTCCCCAGGGGAGGTAGGCGACGGGTGCGGAGGCGCGGATGGCCTCGATCTGGGCGGGGCGGAGTTGCTCGTAAAAACCCCAGTTTGGTTGCGACATGCGGGGATGAGAACGGAGGAGAGGAGGCGGGTCACGCGACCACGGGAAAGAGGTCGCCCACGAGGGGGTCGCCGGGCT
>CAZSPO010000690.1:0-1596 GCA_964608775.1 uncultured Chthoniobacterales bacterium
GAGCCGACGCCACCTGCTGCGAACTGACACACCGGTTCCGGGGGAATGGGCAGAGCCGGGCCGAGGAGTTGGCATGCGCTAATTTCTTAACATTTCATCTTGACGCCCCCGGCGTTTCCGCTAAGAAATTAACGGCATGCCCGACCCCGCCCAGCTCAGTCGCCGCGAACGGCAAATCATGGATCTTCTCATCGCCCGAGGAAGCGCCACGGCCGCAGAGCTGCGAGCGCTCCTTCCCGATGCTCCCGGTGATTCTGCGACCCGGACGTTTCTTCGGATCTTGGTGGAAAAGGGATGGGTGGTCCGTCAAGCGGATGGTCGCCGGTTCGTTTATCGCCCCGTGCAATCTCCCAAACGCGCCCGCACCCACGCCTTGCAGGAAGTGGTCAAACGCTTTTTCGAAGGCTCCCTCTCCAAAGCTGTAGCCGCCTTGGTCGAAGGGGAAGGGGGGCGCCTGGATCCAGCGGAAATCCAACGAGTTGAGACCATCATTCGAGCCGCACGCAAATCTAACCCTAAATCCAACCCTTAAATCCAACCCCGAACCTCCTCTCCATGATTCCCTCCATCCTCCTTCCCTCACCTGCGCTCGTGCTGGGCACCACCCTCCTCTGCCTGATCGGCCTCCTCCTTGACCGCTTGTTACAGCGCGGAACGTCGGCGCATCGTCGGCTCCTTTGGCTGGCGTTGTTTGCCGTGTTGCTCCTGTTCCCCCTCGGGCGCGGGTTGCCCGAGTCCTTGCGTTGGTCGCCCCTTCCCGCCGTGGAAATGCGGGCCTTGGTGCAAGCCGCAACCGCCCCGACCTCCGGTGTGGCGGGTGAACCGGGCACTCCCTTGACCGCCAACCCGTTCGCCGGATTCTCCGTGGTCTCCGCCCTGTGGCTCGTCGGGCTGGGTGCCTGCCTTATCCGACTTGGGGGGGCGGGTCTGATGCTCGTCCGCTTGCGGCGCGAGGCTCAACCTTGCTGCGATGCGCGGCTTGTCGGGGCTTGGAAACGGGTGGCTGGGCCGGAGTCCGCCCGGTCCCGGCTCCTCATCCATCCCCGCATCGGCGTGCCGTTGACTTGGGGCTGGCGACACCCCGTCTTGCTGCTGCCCCCTGCCGCCAGCCATTGGTCGGCTGCTCGACTGGAAGCTGTCCTTCGGCATGAAGCCACGCATATTGCTCAGCATGATTGGGGCATCCGGATCGTGGTCGAGGGATGTTGCGCTTGGTATTGGTTTCATCCCTTCGTCTGGCTGGCAGCCCGCCGTTTCCGACTGGCGCAGGAACAGGCGTGCGACGACCGCGTGCTGGCCCAAGGCAGCGACGGGGGGACTTACGCCGACCTGTTGTTGGAAACGGCGAAACATTTTGCGAACGGTCGTGCCTCGGCACTCGCCTTAGCCATGGCCCAACCCTCCTTGCTGCGACAACGGGTGGGAGCCATCCTTGATCCCGACCGCGACCGCCGGGTCGCCGGACGTTTCGCAAAATCAATGGCCGTCATCGGGGGGATCAGCCTTTTGACCCTCGGTGCGACCGCCCAACCTGCTGCGACGCCAGCCCAAGGGTCGGGGGCAACCATCTCGGTGGAGATTCAGTTTCTGGAATTG
>CAZSPO010000691.1:0-1590 GCA_964608775.1 uncultured Chthoniobacterales bacterium
CGATGGCGACCGAAGGTCATCTCGACCCGGAGCTCACCGCCACCTTTCTCAAGCAGCGAGCTTACGCCGATTACGCCCGCCGCTTTCTCCATCCGAACCAGCTCGACTGCCCGTTGGAACCGCCCCCCAGGCCGGAGCCGGAGCCTGCGCAAAACGAAATTCCACCCGCCCCCCCCTCTCCCCTTGCCGATTCTCCGTCAGGGGCCGACCCGCCACCAGCGGGACCTCGCCGCATTCCCCTTCCGCGCCCCACCGATCCATGGAATCAGGCAAAGGGTGAATGAATCCCCGACGTCGGGCGGGCGAGATCGGGTTTGCCGCATCGGACCACGCGTGATGGGATGCCCGCTATGCATTCACGGACGTTTGGTCAAACCGGCTGGCAAGTTTCGGAAATCGGCTTTGGTGGGTGGGCGATAGGGGGCGGATGGGGGCCGCAAGGCGAGGACGATTCCCTCGCAGCGCTCCGCCGGGCACTCGAGCTGGGCGTGACGATTATCGATACCGCTGCCGGATACGGCAATGGTCGGAGTGAGCAGCTCATCGGGCGGGTCCTCCGGGAGCAGGGCGCTGGTGAGCTAGTCAGGGTCGCCACGAAAACGCCGCCCCAAGGCCCGGGGCCCTGGCCACCCTCCCCTTATTGTCGGTGGGACGCCCGCTATCCTGAGACCTACCTGCGTGCCAATGTGGAAGAGCGCCTCCGCCATCTCGGCACGGACACGATCGATTTGCTCCAACTCCATACCTGGACCCGGGCTTGGAACGCCGACCCCCAACCGCTGCTCATCCTCCGCCAATTGCAGCAGGAAGGAAAAATTCGTGCCATTGGAGTTTCCACACCGGAGCACGATCAAAACAGCGTGATCGATCTCATGCGCGCCGGGCTCGTCGATGCCGTGCAAGTCATTTACAACCTGTTCGAACAGGAACCCGCTGCCGAACTGCTACCCGTGGCGGAGGCGACCGGCACAGGCGTCATCGTGCGCGTGGCCTTCGACGAAGGGGTGCTCACCGGAAAATACCAGGCCGACGCGGTGTTTCCAGAGGGAGATTTTCGCCGACGCTATTTCGCAGGGGACCGTTTGGAACGGGCTGTGGCGCGGACGGAGGCGATGCGGGAAGCCGCCGCTCCGTCGGGTCGGTCGATGCCGGAGTTGGCGCTTCGTTTTGTGCTAGATCATCCGGCGGTTTCTACCGTGATCCCCGGCATTCGCACCGTGGCCCAGGCGGAAGCCAACGCGGCGGTGAGTGATACCCCCGCGTTGGGAGAAGCCCTCCACCAGATCCTCCGGAAACATGCATGGCGTCGGGCCTTTTGGTATGCCGGTAAATAGCCTGCCGTCCCCAGACAACCATCGGCTGTCAGACTGGCGCCATGGTCTCACAAATCCGATGAAGCATTTCGAAATCGAACGCCACCGCCCTCTAGTGCGGGTGCATCCTTGACTCTGTCGGATCGGGCTCCTTATACGTTGTTAAAAGCTGCGCTGAAATTAGGTGTTCTTCGAAAACACAACACCCCGCGACAAGGTTGACTCAACAAATAAATTCCCATGGCCCCCTCCCCCCCTCCCAACAAAGCCTCCCACC
>CAZSPO010000692.1:0-1589 GCA_964608775.1 uncultured Chthoniobacterales bacterium
CGATCTGTCCGTCGAGATTCGCGGCCATGCGATGCACCGCGCCAATAAAGGCGTCGCGGCCACCCCCGACCATGCCCATGCGAAGTTTGCGGTTCATAACAAGTTATTGGGTTGAGAGGTTGGGAGGTTGAGAGGTTGAGAGGTTGGGAGGTTGAGAGGTTGAGAGGTTGGGAGGTTGGGAACTTCGAGATCTGCTACTGTTTGCTCTTGTCGAAAGCGGCGTCGAAGGCGACATCGCTCACCGGGAAATCGAGACGACGCGTAAACGCCGCCGCCTCGGCCGCACCGTGAAAGCGGTCCATCCGAATATCCTCCCACTCGATTGAGAGCGGGCCCTTGTAGCCGATGTCATTCAGTGCCACGATGATGTCTTCGAAGGCGATGTCGCCGTGGCCGAGGGAGCGGAAGTCCCAGTAGCGCACGGGATCGCCAAACTCGGTGTGCCCGCCGAACACACCCACCGTCCCGTCACCGTGCCCCCACCAGGCGTCCTTCATATGGACATGATAAATGCGGTCGGAGAACTCGCGGATGAATGTCACGTAGTCCACGCCCTGATAGGCGAGGTGGCTGGGATCGTAGTTGAAGCCGAAACGCCTGTGTCCGCCGACCGCCTTGAGGGCGCGGCGGGCGCTCGCTGTGTCAAAGGCGATCTCGGTCGGGTGCACCTCGAGGGCGAAATTCACCTTCACCTGCTCGAAGGCGTCCAGGATCGGAAGCCAGCGCTTACCGAAGTCGGCGAAGCCGGCCTCGATCATTTCCGGCCCGGCCGGCGGGAAAGAGTAGAGCAGGTGCCAGATCGACGATCCGGTAAAGCCGTTGACAACCGCCGGAAAACCGCCGGGCAGACCCTTCGGGCGGGCGTCCATGAACGCGCGGCAGGCCTTGGCCGTCCGGATCATTTCCTTCGCCGCCCGCTTGCGCACGCCCTCGGGCTTGCCGTCGCCCCAGACGGATTCCGGCAGAATCGCCTGGTGACGCTCGTCGATCCGGTCGCATACCGCCTGACCGAGCAGATGGTTGGAGATCGCGTGGCAGGTCAGTCCGTGGTCGGCGAGCAATTCCCACTTATCCTTGAAATACTTCTTGTTTGTCGCCTTTTCAACCTCGAAGTGATCCCCCCAGCAGGCCAGCTCAAGGCCGTCGTAGCCCATCTCCGCCGCGCGGGGGGCAAGTTGTTCCAGCGGCAGATCGGCCCACTGGCCGGTGAAGAGAGTGACGGGTCGCGGCATGATTTCGGGGGGTTCGATTTAAAGACCTTGGGATCAGTATCGAACTCAAGGTCATCACCGAGCGCATTCCAGCATTTCAGCATTTCAGCGTTTCAGCTTTCCAGCTTTCCAGCGTTTCAGCATTTCAGCGTTTCAGCATTTCAAAAGTGGTACCCAGAGCGGGGGTCGAACCCGCACTCCTTTCGGAACCGGATTTTGAGTCCGGCGCGTCTGCCAATTCCGCCATCTGGGCATGAAGGAGTCTGGGGTTTTAGGGGGAATTGTTTTTGATGCAAGCTTGATCGGGCGGCTTGGTCTCTCCCCGACAGGGGCATTTCATCTGGGCGCGATGTTCGGAGTTCCGCATTTATGCGGCCC
>CAZSPO010000693.1:0-1581 GCA_964608775.1 uncultured Chthoniobacterales bacterium
GTCCATCGGCTGCCGGATGACCTTCGCCGTGGACGGGCTGGAGGACGGGATCGATTGGACGGAGCCCGGACATATTCGAAATTTTCAGCAAACCACGGCTCGCTTGGTCGATCCGCACGGGATCGCGGACGAACGAGCTTTTGTTTACCAAGCAACCGGGCTACTGCCACAGCTCGTCCGACGCAGTCGTGTGCCCCGGCATCCGTTCGCGGGGAAAGGACTCCTCTTGGCTCAGTCGGGCGATCCGGTGGTGGTCTTTGGGAACACCGGGTTTGCCGGTTATTACGCCGGTTCGGACGTGCATATCATTGATGACATGGGGCTTTGCGATGCCTTGATTGCCCGGCTGCCGTTGGCGGCTTCGGAGCGGGGAGAATGGCGGGTTGGCCATTATCGGCGGGAGTTGCCAACGGGTTATGTCGCGACGGTGCGAAGCGGGGCCAACGAGCTGGCCGATCCGCGGGTGGCCCAGCTCTATGCCAGTTTGGAGCAGGTGACACGTCGTCCGCTTTTCGATGCGGGACGTTGGCGGGAGATTTGGCTTTGGAACACCGGCGGCTATCAGCCTTTAATTGATGCCTTACAAGAGAAGCCGCCTGAGGTTGAACCGAACTGATACTGCCTTATTGTATGGATTCACCTGAACCGACCTTGCGCGAACTCAAGGCCCGAGCGCAGCGGCTGCGACCGGTGGTTCGGGTAGGAAAATCCGGGCTGGATCCGGCGCTCCTGCAGGCGTTGGGCGAGGCCTTAGCGTGTCACAGATTGGTCAAGGTGAAGCTAGAAGCGTTCAAGGAAGAGAAGAAACGGCTGTTCGCCGAGCTCTGTGAAGCGAGTGGGGCGAAGCCGATTTTGATCGTTGGCCATACCATCACGCTCTGGCTTCCGCCGCCAAAGAGCGGAACGAGCTAATTTAGGTGCTTTGGCCGGGTGGGTTTGGCGGAGGAATTCCCCGTCGTTGGTCAGCGTGTCACCGTGGTAAATCTCAATCTCCGAGTCTTTCACCCCGTGAAGCAGCATGTTCATGCGGGCGAGGTTGTAGGTGGTGATGTTCTTTTCCCGTCCGCAGATTTTCCCGATGCCGTGGGGCCCCATGCGGCTACGCACGTTGAGGAGCAATGAGCCGGAACCGCAGGCAAAGTCGAGCACGCTGTCCAAGTGGCCCTTTGGTCCGGTGGATGGCTCCTGGCTATCGAGGGTCACGATGGCGGAGAGGATGCTGGAGATTTGTTGCGGGATGTAAGCCAGAACCGAGTTTCACGGGCTTCTGATATGGCTTTTGGTTTCATTGGTTTTCTCCCCACTCGGTTAGTTCAGGCTTTAATACGTCATTATCATACTTCACCCACGCATCGGCAGCTTGTAGGGTTGCTCGAAGTTCCTTCCCCGCGCGTCTGGGGATTTCTGCCAGCCTGAGTTTTTCGGCCCGGAGTGCTGCCGTTTCCGGCGCGAAGGGAGATAAGCCCGCCGCAATCAAATCGGCGTTGATAAACCGTGGACAATGGGCTTCCTCTAAAAAAACCATAGAGGCTGATTTTATCAACTTCCACGGGCTTGAGAGTGGTGGCGGGGGTGGGATTT
>CAZSPO010000694.1:0-628 GCA_964608775.1 uncultured Chthoniobacterales bacterium
GCCGCCCTGCTCCAACAACTCCGCGCCGCTGCCGACGAGCATCGCGGTCGCCTGAAGACCCTCGCCGCCGAACTCGACCGTCTCGCCCGCGATGAGCAACCCGGCGATTTCCCGCTCTACCGCGCTCTCCGCGATCAATTCCCCGACCGGGTCCGCCAACTCGGTCGCCTCATCGAAGTCAAACCCGAAGCGGACCGCTGGTGGCCCGCCCTTGAACTCGCCCTCGGCTTCCGCCGCTTTGTGTTGGTGGTCGAAAAATCCGATTACCCGCTCGCCCTGGATCTCGTCAAAAAAACGGCTCCCGGCCGTGAACCCGAATCGCTTCTCAACCCTCACGAAGCCGAATCGCTGCCGGTTCATTCCGCCCCGGATACCCTGGCCGCGAAAGTCGTGGTCGAACATCCGGTGGCCCAACGTTACGTCGCCCATTTTCTGGGCGAAATCACCACGGTTGAAAGCGCCGAGGCCCTCGACCAATGCCCCGCACCCCAGGCCATTACGCCCGATGGCATCTTCAAACAACGCCCGCTCCGCCGCCGTCTCCTGCCCGCCGGCCCGGTCCCTCTCACCCTCGGGGTCCGCGGACTCGAACGCCTCCGGGCGGAACGCGAAGCAGAGCAAATCACCG
>CAZSPO010000694.1:638-1577 GCA_964608775.1 uncultured Chthoniobacterales bacterium
CGACCGACTCAGCCTCCTCGCGAATGATTTTAACCAATGGCTGGACCAAGGGCACCAAAGCCAACTCGGCACCGCGCCCGACCGGGAAACGCCCGACCTCTCCCGGCTCGACTTCCTCCGCGGCCAATTCCGCAGCCTGACGGAAACCATCCAGCTCCTGGCCACCCCCGAACGGGAGCAGCGCCTGGCCTCGCTTCGACAACACGAAGACGAACGTCGCGAACTCGACCGGCAATTCGCGCGCTATCAAAAAGATCTCGAAGCCGGCACCGCCCAGGAACGGCGGCTCTTGGATGCGGTGGAATCTTCCCGCCGCAAACTCGGCGAGTTAGACGCCGGATTGGTCCAACTTCGGGGGCTGCTCCCGCCCGCCGTTACCCCCGACCGGATTGCGACGGCAGTTGTGTCCGTGAAAGAAGCCGGCGGCACCTGGCCTGAACGGATCAACCGAGCGATTCGCCTAGCGGGAGAGGCCGGAGCCAAGGCCGATACCGCCCGGGTCGAAAGGGACAACGCCCGCCAACAACTGGTCGACAGCGCCCATCACCCCGAGCCCTCCCGTCGGCATCCTCATTACCAACATGACTTCGATCCGACGGAACCGGAGAACGCCAGTTGGGCCGCTCGCCTTGCGCAATTGGAAGAGATTGAACTCCCAAAATTCCGCGGGCTCGCCGAGGAACGACGTCGCGATTGGGAAAACCGGCTCCAGGAAAGCGTCCTCGACCGGCTTAAAGAACGGCTGGATCAATCGGAACGCGATATCGGTTTGTTACGCCGCTACCTTTCCCATGCGGTCGGTCGCTATCGTTACACCATCACCCAACGCCGCGATCCCGCTTGCCAGGCGATCTGGCAGTTGCTCGACACCGGATTTGAACCCTCCGACACCCTCGCCGCTGCCGCGCCCGCCAGCCAATCCGCGTTGGATGAATTGAT
>CAZSPO010000695.1:0-646 GCA_964608775.1 uncultured Chthoniobacterales bacterium
GCAGCCTAACAAATGCAAAAAAGAGCTTGATATTTCAGGCTTCTTCTTCATTCTTTCCTCAAAGAGGCCACGCGCCGTGCGCTGACCTATGCGACCAACCAGTGGAGTGCCTTGACGCGGTATCTGGAGGATGGTCGGCTGCGCATCAGCAATATTCACACCGAACGCGCGATGCGCCCGGTAGGGATCGGTCGTAAGAACTGGCTTTTCGTGGGCAGCGAGGCCGGGGGCGAGAACCTGGCTACGATCTTGAGCCTGGTGACGACGTGCCGCGCCCTCCAAATCGACGTGAACGCCTACTTGAGCGACGTGCTCAGTCGCGTCAACACCCATCCCATGTCCCGACTCGAGGAGCTGCTGCCGGACAAGTGGAAGGAGTCGATGGAAAGCGCCGGACGCAAAGTCACTCGCGAGCCACGTCCTGAATGGCGCAAGCCGGACGCCTTCAGTCTGCCGCTGGAGTCGGTGGTCTGACATGGTGCTACAAAAGCACCTCGCCGACTGAGCTCAATACGGGCTGACCGAACGCTTACTCCGGATCCTGAAAATGCCGCGCCATCTCGCCGAGGCGGATTTCCTTTTTCGCGCGCTCCATTCCAGCAAAGCGAAGATTGCGGTGTTCCTCCTCGCGGTGCTCATCCTCATC
>CAZSPO010000695.1:656-1556 GCA_964608775.1 uncultured Chthoniobacterales bacterium
AGCTTGGGCGAGAACCAGAAGGGGTTCAAGTCCCCTGTGTGAGAAGTGATGAAATCAAGAAACACTAGCAGAAGCCAACTGCGGAAGGGTGACCGACCGTGGGGAGGAAGGCTATGCGACATCCATGAGCCGATGAACAAGAACACCATAGGAGGCCGACGGAGTTTGGCGAGCTGGCACAACACAGCGAAGCCGTTCACTTCGATTCCGGAGGTAAATGGTGCGGCTGTGTGGAGGAGGTCCTCGTTCTTACCTGGGGAGATCTGCCTGGCGGGGCATCCAGCCTTCGGGCTGGGAGCGCCCGTCGCAGCAATGCGGCGGGTGATCAGGCAGAAGTCAGCAGAGGCCATAGTAGTGGTGCCGAGCCGGGGGCTGGAAGACGCCCGTGTAAACAAGGAAACCGGAAGTCTCGACAAAGCGAAGGGCCGAACTAGCCTGACAGACCGACCCAACCACCCCTCCTCGGGCGTTGAACCCGTCTCTTCGGAGTGGGGGAGCCATTTTCGAGGACATCGGAGTTGGGCAGAGAAAGAGAGTCTGTGTGGCAAACATCACCGGAAATCGCTTCGGCGTAGGAAGGTGGGTTGTCATTCGCAATGCCCGGAATTCAAGGACCGGGTTACCAAAACCTGAATGACGGCTAGAACCGCCCGGTGCGGACCCGCATGCCGGGTGGTGTGGGGGGAGCGGGTTCAAACCCCGTTCCTACCCGATTAGCCTTTGCTTTTTGGTGTCATCGGACAGCCTCCCTCTTCTCAAATTTGGCCTCAACGGCGGCCTTTACCTCGGCCCGCCCGTCTTCCCCAATCATGATCCAGTGGGTTGTGAGAAATCCAACGAGCAGAATGCCTAAGATCGCATTGGCGATAGCGATAATCCAATTAAGCGGATTGATCGCGG
>CAZSPO010000696.1:0-1552 GCA_964608775.1 uncultured Chthoniobacterales bacterium
GCTCACGCGAATCGGGGCTCCCGCGCGGGCCGACCGGCTGCGGGTGGAATGGTCCGCCCGACTCGAAAGCACCGCCGGTCTCGCTTATCCGACCCGGGCCCTGGTCCGGCTGAACCCCCGCTTGATCGCCTTCCCTGGCGAAGTGGACCGCACGCTCAAACACGAACTGGCCCACCTCGTCGCTCATGAACGAGCCGGCAAACGCCGAATCGCCAGCCACGGCCCGGAATGGCAACGCGCCTGCCGCGACCTCGGGCTCGAAGACGAACGCGCTTGTCACCGGCTCCCCCTCCCCCGCAAACGCCGCCTCCGCCCGCATCGTTACCATTGTCCCCGGTGCGGTCGAGTGTATGAACGGTGCAAACCCTTCCGCCAAGCCACCGCTTGCGGCGAATGCTGCCGCCGCTACGCAGGCAACCGCTTCCACCCCGATTTTCGCCTGATTCCTCTCCCGAAAGAAATCCCTGCCTCCTCCTCACCCAAACCGTAATTCCGACCATGCAAACACCCGCCATCGGCGTCATCGGAGGCAGTGGCCTCTATCAAATCGATCAATTGGATAGCCCGGAAGAAATCCGGGTAGAAACCCCGTTCGGCCCCCCGTCGGATGCCCTGATCCGAGGGGTCGTCGCCGGGCGCACCCTCTATTTTCTCCCCCGCCACGCCCGCGGCCACCGCATTCTCCCGAGCGAACTTAATCATCGGGCCAACCTCTGGGCGATGCGTTCACTCGGCGTCCGCTGGATCATCGCCGTCACGGCCGTCGGCAGCCTCCAAGAAGCTTACCCGCCCCGGAGCGCGGTATTGCCGGACCAATTCTTTGACCGCACCAGCCAGCGTGCCGCCCACACCTTCTTCGGCGACGGGATCGTGGGGCATATTAGTTTTGCCGAACCAATCAGCCCCCAGCTCCGCCACCTGCTCTTTCAAGCCTGCCAATCCGTCGGGCTCCCCGTTCACAATGGCGGGACCTATGTGAATATGGACGGCCCCGCATTCTCCACCCGCGCCGAATCGGAGACGAATCGCAAATTGGGATTCGACATCATCGGAATGACCAACCTGCCCGAAGCCAAGCTCGCCCGGGAAGCTGAGATCGCCTTGGCCACCCTGGCGCTGATCACAGATTACGATTGTTGGAAAATCGAGGACCATCCCGTCACCGCCCAAGAAGTGGTCGCCCACCTCCACGCCAATGCTGACGCAGCAAAAAAGGTGCTCCTCGAAGTCATTCCCCGCATTCCCAAGGAAGCCAACTGGCCCGAACACCAAGCCCTCGACACCGCCCTGGTCACTTCCCAGGAACTCTGGCCGGAAGCCACCGTGGAAAAGTTGCGTCCCATCCTCAACCGAGTGCTGGCAGACAACCCGTAAGCCAACAAGCCCGACCCTCCCCCGGAACCGCACGCCCTTTCATCAACTCCCCACTAGCTTTTGGTGAAAAGCTAAAAGGCTGAGATGCTGAAATAGGCCCCCCGTAGTCGCGAATCTCAACCTTCCCACCTTCCCACCTTCCCACCTTCCCACCTTCCCACCTTCCCACCTTCCCACC
>CAZSPO010000697.1:0-438 GCA_964608775.1 uncultured Chthoniobacterales bacterium
TTCCACACATGCGGATCCTTGAAATCGCCGGGGCCATCTTCGCGCGCTACTACCTCCATAAAAAATACGGCACCACCAACTTCCTGCGGGCCGCCCCCGCACTGCTAGCCGGGTATCTCACGGGCGTGGGACTCATTTCCATGGCCACCATCGCAATCAAACTCGTCGCTGAAGCCGTCTCTGCCTCGCCTATCTAATGGACACCATCCCCAGACAAGTCAGACTTCCCCTCCGCGCTGCTATCACCGTGGCGGTGCAGGGCATCCGTATCCGGTTGGGACGCTCAGCGGTGACACTCTCCGGCATTGCGCTCGGGATCGCCTTTCTCGCCTCCATTCTCGCTGGAGCGACCATCAAGCGCGGAGTCGCCACCGAAGACGAACTCCGCCGGGACACCAATCGGATGCACGGATTTCTCACCTCGGAAACCGGGCCCCT
>CAZSPO010000697.1:448-1549 GCA_964608775.1 uncultured Chthoniobacterales bacterium
CGCCCTCGGCTCCCTCTCCGAAAATGAACGCCGCTTCCTGCGGCGACTCGATCGGGAGGGGGTGCAGGCATTCAACATTTTTGGCGATCTTCCCGCCGGACTTTTACGCCGTGCCCAGGTTACGGAGGTTGCCACCTACAACGAAGCAGGAAGCCAGGCCAGCGCTGTCATCGTCATCGGTGCGGGAACACTCCCGACTCTGGACCCGGATACCCTTTTCCACGATGCCCTCCGGCCCATACTCGCGTTCACTCACACCGCCCTCGACCCGACCCGGTTCGGCGAGCTGACCACCGTTCGACTCATCCGCCCACCGCGACCCGAGGAACTCGACGCCCGCGCCGCCGCCGAGCGCCGGGAGTTATTTCGCCGCAACTGGATCGTGGCAGTATCCCTGCTCGTCACCGTGATGGGGATTGCCAATGCCATGCTGATGTCCGTTACCGAACGGTTTCGGGAGATCGGGACCATGAAATGCCTGGGAGCCCTCTCATCCTTTATCCGACGCCAGTTTCTCATTGAATCAATTATCCTTGGCTCTGTCGGCAGCTTCATCGGTGCCATTCTCGGTGCCTTAATCGCCATCCTCTATGCCGCCTTCAGCTACGGCCCGACTCTTGTCTTCGCCGCACTTGGCGCCGAAACCATTTTTCTTGCGACCGCCCTACCCCTCGCCTTCCTCGCCGGGATCGGGCTCTCCATCCTCGCCGCCCTTTATCCCGCCACCGTCGCTGCTCGCATGCTCCCCGCTACCGCCCTCCGCACCAACATCTAATTCCCCATGCCCATTTCGCTCCTCAACCTGCAGCGGCTGCTCGCCGACCCGATCGACGAGCAGAAGCCCCGCGTCATAAGCGCCATAGACGTCCACAAGATTTACCGCATGGGTGAGGTCGAGACCCATGCCCTTCGCGGTGCCACCCTCGACGTCTTTAGCGGGGAGTTCCTCTCCATCATGGGCCCGTCAGGCTCCGGAAAAAGCACCCTTTTTAATATGATCGGTGCCCTCCAAAAACCAACCACTGGGCGCGTCTACATCGATCAGGTGGATATCGCCCACCTCGATACCAACGAGCTGGCCTGGCTCCGGTGTCGGAAAGT
>CAZSPO010000698.1:0-1545 GCA_964608775.1 uncultured Chthoniobacterales bacterium
GTGGGAAATCCGAGAAGCGCTGGAGCTGGGGCAGGCGCATGCATTCAGCGGACCGCAAGTGATGGTAGATGGCGGAGACTTGCGCATCGGCTCAAACGCCATGATTCAAGGATCGCTCCAAATCACGGATGGGAGTTTCGAAGCCGGTGGCGATCTCATTATCGGGCCGATGTTGAGTGCAAACCTTATGTTGCAGAACGGAGATGTGCGGATTGGCCGGGATTTTCTCATTTCCACCTCCAGTTCCATCGTGATGGAAGGTGGCCAGTTGAGTGTGGGAGGTAATCTGATCATCGGTGAAGCGTCAGCCATCTCTGGACCGGGACCACTTTTCACATTTGCGGGAGGAGAGATCACCGTCGGGGGAGATTTGCTCATCGAGGGAGGTGGAGCGCTTTCCGGGACTGGACTGGGGTTGTCGGTGGATACCCTCTACATTGGCCAAGGTTTTTTTGCCGGTTCCGGGGAGGTGCGGTCGAATTCCGTGGAGGCGGGCATTCGCAGTGGCACGATCGCGATGCTTTCGCGCAGCGGAGGCACCTGGCAAAACAGTGGTAGTTTTGCTCTTGGGGGTGAAGGTTCTGGAGTCCTGAACATTCTCGGTGGGAATGTGAAAACAGGCTCCCTTGTGGTCGGGGTGGCACCACCGTCCGAATTGGGATCAGGCAGCGAAGTCATCCTGCAGGACGGGAGCATCGAGGTTGCCGATCTATTGCAGATCGGCCTCGGCGGACAGGGATCCCTTGTTATTTTCAATGGCTCTGCTGTTACTAACGAAGCCTATCTTGGGGTTTTGCCCGGCTCTGTGGGAATGGCCACCATCGACGGCGGTTCTTGGACCAATGCCGGCATTCTGGCGGTCGCGGTGGGAGGCCAGGGCACTCTAGTGCACAATGGAGGCACTCTCAGCACGCAGGATCTGGTGGTCGGAGCTGAGCCCGGCTCCTCCGGCGTCCTAGTGGTGAATCTCCTCTTTCCGGGGGCGCAATCTCCCAGCCTCATGGTGGGAGAGAATCTCGCGGTAGGCGACGCCGGGCAAGGCGAACTCATCCTGCAGAACGGGAGCCTCATGAGCGGCGGCGACGTTGTGCTCGGTTACCAAAGCACGGGGGTTGGGAAAGCAACCCTCTCAGGGGGATCGTGGGAGGTTCAGGGGAGCTTCGTTGCCGGGTTCGAGGGGAGCGCCGAGGTCACACTCACCAACACGGAACTCCGTGTCAGCGAGCTTCTCATCGGCGATCAACCCACCGGGTCTGGTAAGTTCGAACTCGGCATGGGTGCCGTGCTCACTGCCAGCTCCATTGGACACGGCCAAGGCGAGGCAAGCTTCGTCTTTAATGGTGGCACCCTCCGTCTCCAAGCGAATGTGCCCAGCCTTTTCCTCGGGTTCGACCCCGAGACCATACGGATTGACGCTGGGGGTGCCATCATCGATACGCAATCCTTCGAAGTCGCAAGCCCTGCCAGCTTCGCGGGCGAAGGCGGACTCACCAAGCAGGGGAGCGGCCGCCTCGTCCTGATCGGCCAGCACACCTACACCGGCCT
>CAZSPO010000699.1:0-1544 GCA_964608775.1 uncultured Chthoniobacterales bacterium
TGGCTCCGGCGTCGGCGGCGGCGAGCAGGCCGTCTGGGAAGGGGAAAAAGGCGTCACTGGCGACCACGCTTCCGGTGAGGGAGAGCCCCGCCTCGCCCGCCTTCCAAACGGCGATCCGAGAGCTGTCAACGCGCGACATCTGGCCGGCTCCGACGCCGAGGGTTCGGTCCTTGCCGCAATAGACAATCGCGTTGGATTTCACATGTTTAACGACCCGCCAAGCGAAGCGCATCGCCTTCATTTCCTCGGCGGTGGGGGGGCGTTTGGTGACGACTTTTTGTTCCAACTGATCGAGTTGACCGAAGTCTTTGTCTTGCACGAGGAGCCCGCCACGAACCGCACGGACTTCCCGCAAGTGCGAGGCGGGGTCGATCGTCCGCACTTTGCGCATCAGGCGAAGGTTTTTCTTTTTTTGCAGGAGTGCCCGGGCCTCGGGATCGAATGCGGGGGCGATGATGACTTCGCTAAAGATTTCGCTGATGGCTCGGGCGAGCGGCTCGGTGAGGGGGCGGTTGCAGATGATGATGCCGCCGAAGGGGGCTTGTTTGTCGGTGGCGAAGGCTTTGAGCCAGGCTTCCTTAAGATCGGGATCGCTGCCGACCCCGCAAGGGTTGGTATGTTTGAGAATGGCGACGGTGGGTTCGCTGAATTCCTCGATGAGGTCGGCGGCGGCGGTGATGTCGAGGAGGTTGTTGTAAGAGAGTTCTTTGCCGTGGAGTTTTTGGAAATGCTCGCTAAACGCCCCGTAAAGTTCGGCTTCTTGATGGGGGTTTTCGCCGTAGCGCATCCGCATTTCGAGGGGGGCGGAGACGGAGTAGGAGCAGGCATTTTGCTGTTCGCAGCTGAGGTAATTGGCGATCGCCTGGTCGTAAGCGCCGGTGGTCATAAAGACCTTGATGGCGAGGCGTTGGCGGAGGTTGAGGCTGGTGCTTCCCGCGTTGCTTTGCAGGTCATCGAGGACGGCCTGATAATCGCCTGGATCGACGATGACGGTGACGAATTGATGATTTTTCGCGGCGCTGCGCAGCATGGAGGGGCCGCCGATGTCGATTTGTTCGATGGCTTCTTCGAGGGTAGTCCCCGGTTTGGCGATGGTGGCTTGGAAGGGGTAGAGATTGACCACCACCAGGTCGATCGGTTCAATACCATGGTTGCGGGCCTGGGTTTCGTGCGCCTCGTTGTCCCGCAGGTAAAGCAACCCGCCGTGGACTTTTGGGTGAAGCGTTTTGACACGGCCATCAAGCATTTCGGGGAACCCGGTGAAATCGGAAATCTCGGTGACCGCGATTCCTTCATCCGCGAGTATCCGGGCGGTTCCGCCGGTGCTAATCAGCTCGATGTCCATGGCGGCCAAGGCGCGGGCAAAAGCAGCCAGACCGGTCTTGTTCGAGACGGATAGCAGGGCGCGTTTTATTCTCATTGCTGACCCCATAGAGGAGTTCGCCCCGGGGGTCAACCGTGCGGCGAGGGGGAGACGGGCTTTGGGCACCTTGTCGAAAGTGGGAAAAGAATGGCGGCTTCGCCGCGTTGACGCCCCAGCGGAG
>CAZSPO010000700.1:0-360 GCA_964608775.1 uncultured Chthoniobacterales bacterium
CGCGATGCGGCGGTCGAGCGCTGGCTCCGGGACGAGGTCGCGCCGGTTTACGACGCCATGCAGGCCGATCCTGGGCGAGCTCTCAGCCTGAACGACGTGTTCGCCGATATCCGGGCCCGCCATGCCGGACGGCTGAAGGAGCGGGAGTGAGAGAGCGCGCCGTCGAATTCGCCCCAGAGGCTGTTGAAGACCTGCGAAAACTGTATGACTGGATCGCGGAAGCGACCGGGGCGCAGACGGCTATGGGCTATGTCGCGCGCCTGGAATCATTTTGCCGGGGCCTCGGGCTGGCTTCGGAGCGCGGTCGCCTCCGCGAGGACATACGACCGGGCCTGCGGATTGTTGGTTTTGAGCGGCGCG
>CAZSPO010000700.1:370-1543 GCA_964608775.1 uncultured Chthoniobacterales bacterium
ATCGCCTTCTCCGTTTCCGAAAGGTGTGTGACGATCCTGCGCCTGTTCTACGGCGGTCGGAACTGGGAGGCCGTTCTCGGATGAAAATCGGCTATGCCCGCGTTTCCACGGATGAACAGAATCTCGATCTGCAACGCCAGGCCCTGAGCGCTGCCGGGTGCTCGGTGATCTTCGAGGACAAGGGCATATCGGGGGCGGCTGTCGATCGGCCCGGCCTGGCCGATGCTCTGGCGGCCCTCGAACCTGGCGGGGCGCTCGTCGTCTGGCGGCTCGACCGGCTGGGCCGGTCACTGCCGCACCTGATCCATGTGATCGATGCCGTCGGCAAGGCCGGGGGCGGTTTCGTCTCGCTCTCGGAGGCAATCGACACGAATAGCGCGGGCGGGCGGCTCCTGTTCCACATGATGGGGGCTCTGGCGGAGTTTGAGCGCTCCCTGATAAGCGAAAGGACCACGGCGGGCATGAGGGCCGCCCGGCGGCGCGGGACGCATATAGGGCGTCCGAAGGCGCTTACAGAGCATCAGATAACCCTTGCCCGGGACCTGCTGGCCTCGGGGAAGGAAACCCGGGCCGGTGTCGCCGCAGCTTTTGGGGTAGACGTGAAGACGCTCCGGCGGGCTTTACAAGGATAATGAAACCTGACCGACCAATGCGATGGGTCGATCTAACCCTGCCTAGTCTTCGGAACTCAATTGAATGTCCAACTCAACAATGAATTCCGCATATGCGGTTGGGGTTGGTCCGACTTGCAGGTCATGCACAATACTCAACGTACTTGAATCAAGTACAAGCACGCGGTTTCGTGTGGGATCCATCGTCACGACGAAGCTTTCGTCAGGGCTGAGATCAACACCGCCTATGCTCTGTCCAACATCTACCCTTGCGGTGACTTCGCCAAAATTTGCGTCTATTCGAGCAACATACATTCCCTCGTTGTGTTGCTGCCGTGCAGCAAAAATTATCGATCCGTCAATGGATACATCAAAAGAGTTAATCTCGGCATCACCGAGTAGAGTTGGGTTTGATGCCCATAGAGGACCGTCGAACACTGGATCTATAATGTATGAATACAAATCTGTCCGGGAAAAACCAGAGTTCCCAGAAATAAGGAAGATATGGAGCCTCTTGCAGAATTGGGCTGAAGCTGGGTTTTTTGGTGATTTGGTTATTTTT
>CAZSPO010000701.1:0-1543 GCA_964608775.1 uncultured Chthoniobacterales bacterium
CAGCACGCCGGTCCAGAAATCGGGGTGGCATCGACCAAGGCATTCACCTCGCAAATCCTGATCGCGGCCATGGTCGCGCTCTACCTCGGGCGGCTCAACGACATGAGCTTTGGCGACGGCCAGCAATTCGTGGAGGGCCTCCGGGCCGCGCCCGAGCTGGCATCGCGCACCCTCAAGCTGCGCGACCAGATGGAGGACATCGCCAAGCGCTACGCGCACTACGACGACTTTCTCTTCCTCGGGCGCCAGCTGATGTTTCCCGTCGCCCTCGAGGGCGCGCTCAAACTGAAGGAGATTTCTTACATCCACGCCGAGGGTTACCCCGCCGCGGAAATGAAGCACGGACCCATCGCCCTGATCAGCGAGCAGTGCCCCAGCGTATTCGTGGTGAACAAGAGCGAAATTTTCCACAAGACCCTGGCCAACATCCATGAAGTGAAGGCACGGCGGGGCCGGGTGATCTGCCTCGCCCCCGAGAGCAGCCGAGACGCGTTCGAGGACGGCATGGTCGACGAGCTCGTGCTCTACCCGGATTCCCATGAGGCGGTCTCGCCGGTGCTCGCCACCATCCCGCTCCAGTTCCTCAGCTACTTCATCGCCCGCGAGCGCGGCTGCGACGTCGACAAGCCGCGGAACCTCGCCAAGAGCGTTACCGTCGAGTAACGACGCCCCCCGCGCACCTTACTCGCTGAGAAAGTCGGCGTAGGCCGCACGCAGGACTGCCTGTCCCCCGAATTCCACCACCTCGCCATGACCGGGAGTCCCTCGGATGCGCTTCATCTCCAGCATGGGTATCCGCAGCTTCCCGGCGGACCTCCCTATCCAAGTGATTCAATGCCCGCCAATCCGGGTACAATCGTGAAATCCTATCCAAAGATAACAAAAAAATGCCCCCGGGACGCATCCCGGGGGCCAGGAGGAGGGTTGTTGGGAAATCTAACAAAACAAAATACACAATTATCGCGGCTGTCAACAGACGATATGCTTCAAATCGCATTTTGTAGTCGGGATCATGAAATTGAATGCAGAAACGCTCTTCGGTTTCGACCAGATAGACCGCATGCCCGGCGGGAAAACTTGCTTGTCCCGCCATCCTCCCATTGCCATCCCTTGCCCAACCCGCTTGTGTGTAACCTTCTCCCGTCATGAGCCTGAACATCCAGCCATCCCTCGATTCCTTCCTGGAGCATGCCCGCACGGGCAACCTCATTCCGGTCCACGCCGATCTCATGGCGGACTTTGAAACTCCCGTATCCGCCTACGCGAAGCTCCGCACGGACGGGCCGTCCTTTCTTTTTGAATCCATCGAGGGCGGCGAGCACATCGGTCGCTACACCTTTATGGGCGCCCGGCCGCGGAAAGTTTTTCGCATCTTCAGCGACCAGACTGAAGTCCGCCACCGCGACGGTCGCTCCGAGACCGTTCCCACCCCCGACGACCCCCTCGAACTCATCGAGGAGGAAATGGCGCGCTATCGCCCGGTGTCCCCGCCGGGCATGCCGCCTTTCACCGGCGGGGCGGTCGGCGCGCTCGGCTATGAATA
>CAZSPO010000702.1:0-1531 GCA_964608775.1 uncultured Chthoniobacterales bacterium
TGGGTTTCGAGGATACCGATAGCTTGCTGATTGTGCATAGGTTGATTCTCCGGATAATCGGTCGGACGCCATTCTTCGCGCCCGCCGTAAATGGGATTGATTGAATTTTCGTTGTCGTTAAGATTCTGCAGCGTCTCTGGAGGGGAGGGTAAAATCGCAGAGACGGCTTTTCCGCCGAGGGCCTCAGCGGCGCCAGTGCCCCGCTCGATGGCGGCCTCAAGGGCACCAATGGTTGCCCCTGAAAGGCGGATGAGGATCGTCTCGATACCCGTCGGTTCGAAGCCTAGAATCTTTACCTCTCCGGCTTTGCAGGCGGCATCGGCAGCGACCGCCGTGAGGCTCAGAAAAGAAGTTTCAATGTAGCCGAGGGGAGTCATCACTTTGCGGCGTGAACTCTTTCGAGCACACTGCGGACAATGGACTCTACTTGTTGGCGCAGGGCCAGGTCATCGTTCCCGGGAGCACCTGCAGCACAGGCCTCGGCAGCTTCGGAAAAACCGCACTCGGCGAGGACACAAGCGAGGCGGGCGCGCATATCCTTCATCGCCATTTGCTCGTCTCCCGAGAGTGGGAAGCGGGAGCGTCCGGGCCGAAATCCGCGCAGTTCATACCCTGCGCGGAAACCTTCCGGGAAGTTGGGTGCGTTGACCATGAGTTCAAAAAGGTCCAGCAGTTTGAATTGCACCCTTTTGGCCTCGGTCCAGTTGCCAGCCAGGGCTTCACGGTAGATGCGCATGATCACCTCCGGCACAACGCCCGCGCTGGAAAGGGTTCCGCCGTCGCCGCCCATGAAGAGACTTGCGCAGAGGAGTTCCTCCCAGCCGATCAAACAGGTAAAATCCGGTCTTTGTGTTTTGACTTCATGCAGCAGTCGCTGGAATCGTGGCATGTCTCGGCTGGTGTCTTTGGTGCCAATAATGCGTGGACAGTCCAGCGCCAGCCGCTTCAGGACGGGCACGCTGATTTCATTGGCAAAGGCGGGGATGTTGTAAATCACGATGTCGATGGGCGAACGGGCCGCCAATTCGCGGAAATAGGTTTCAATGCTTTCCTGGGTGAGCTTGTAGTAGTAGGGTCCGGTGATCGAAACTGCGCGGCAGCCGAGGTCCGCGCAGTAGTGGCACATTTCCAGGACCAGATCGACGTTGGGTTCCGCTGCTCCGGCCAGCACCGGCTTGTCGCCAGCCTCTTCGACGACGATTTTCAAGACCCGTTTGCGCTCCTCATAGCTCAGACGGATAAATTCACCCATGCTGCCATTGGGGTAAAAGCCCGTCACCCCTATATTCCCGATCCAGCGAACGATCCGGCGCAGTTCTTCTTCGTCAATGGAGCTGTCTTCCCGATAGGGAACGATGTTGGGGACGAAAATGCCTTGAAGTGTGGTCGTGGATGCCATGGGGCTTTTGCGGGATTCAGGAACGGAGATTGATTAAAATTTGCGATGCTGAAGATAGGCTTTTACAGGATCGGTGCCTTGCAGGATGGCAGTGCGGACTTTATTTTCGGTGCGCAACACGTCCTCGACCTT
>CAZSPO010000703.1:0-1530 GCA_964608775.1 uncultured Chthoniobacterales bacterium
TCTCGGTGTTGGTGACCTTGAGCTCCGCTTCGCCCTCGCTGCCCTCCTCCTCGCGTGGGTGCTCGCGCAACCCCGTCAAGTGGCCCGCGAATCGACCCAACAGATCGCCTTGATTCTCGATTCCTCTTATTCCATGCGAGCCTTCCGCGATGCCACCACGACCGCGCTCCTCGACGCGGTGGCCCGGCTGAAAACGGCCGCCGACCAAACCGAATGGCGCTTGCTCACGACCGACCCTCTCGCCCCACCTCTCTACGCCGGAACCGATCCCGCCGCCCTCGCCACCGCCCTCGCCCAATGGGAGCCCGCCCATGGCCCGCGCGATCCCAGCGAGGTGATCCTGAACGCAATCCGCGGCGCTCCCGGCACCTTGGTTCTCTATTTCAGTGACCACGAAACCCGCCTTCCTCCCGGTGTGATCCCGATCTTCCTGGGTGAACCTTTGGAAAATATCGGGTTCGCCGGGGTGACCACCGATCCGGTCGGGGCAACGTGGGAAGTGCTGGTGCAAAACCATGGGGTGCTGCCGCAAAAACGAACGCTGCAAATCCGTGCGGCCGAGGGTCCGGCTGGTCCCGGCGAACCGCTCGTCATGCAACCGGGCGAAACCCGACGCCTCACCGGTTCGTTCCAGGGAGAATCGGTCACCCTGACTCTCTCGCCCGATGCGTTTCCTCTCGATGACGAACTTCAGCTCCTCCGCCCCCGACCGCGCGAATTGGCCGTGGGGGTGCAGACGGATTCACCGGGGTTCGAACGGTTGCTCGACGCCTTGCCCGGTCTGGTGGCTGAGGGAAATTCTCCCGCTGACATTCGGCTCCTAGCCTGGTCCGACCCGACCCAACCGCTCCCCCCTGGCTCGGGCCTCCTCCATTTGCGAAGCCCAGCCGGGGCGAAATTAGACGGAGCCGAGGTGGTCGCAGCCCGTCACCCGTTGGTGGAAGATCTGGATTGGCAAGGGCTACTGGTCGCGGGCGGCTCCGGGTTTTCCTTACAGGAATCGGATACCGGGCTCCTCTGGGCGGGGGAACGGCCCCTCCTTTTTCTGCGCGAAACGGCGGAGGGCCGCTGGCTCGTTTTTAATTTCGATCCGGACCAATCTAACCTCGGTCGGCTGCCGGCGTTTGTCCTGGTCGCCAGTCGATTCTTCGACCAACTCCGCGCCGCAGCTCCCGGGGTGGCCCAAGGCAATTATGAATGGGGTCAATGGCTGGCTCCCCTGCTTCCGGAGGGGTTTGACGGGGAAGTGCGGTCGTCCGATGGGGCGACCACCTCTTTGCCTGCTGCCCCCGCGTTGCCGGGCCGGTTTGAAGTGGCGGATGCGGAGGGGGAAATGCGGCTCGTGGGGTCGGCTTATTTTGCAGAACCGCGTGAAGCCGATTTTCGCCGAGCGACCACCCGATCCGAACTCGACCGGGCGGTGGTGGAGCAAACGGAACGACGGCGAGAGCGGGATTTTTACAGTCCGCTCTGGTTGCTGCTGGCTTTGGCCACCATCCTGGTCGCCTGGGGTTTCACCGCTACTCCCCC
>CAZSPO010000704.1:0-1527 GCA_964608775.1 uncultured Chthoniobacterales bacterium
CGCAGCGGTGTGGGTTACCAGTCCGCAGGTTTGTAGATATTTGTTCCGGCAAACTCGCCTTGGTGCCCCGTCTGACGGAGGCACATGCGTCCGCCGGCACCCTTTCCGATTGGATGGCGTCTCATCGCAACCGGATGGATGAACCAGGCGGGTGGCGGCACGCCCTCTATTTTTCGGCCATTCATCTCGCCCTGGGCGACCCTTCAACCGCCGGGGAAGCCCTTGCCCGCGCCATCGCGGAGCGACCGGATGATCGCGATTTAATCCGGCAAGCCGCGTTTCTTGCCGAACAAGCCGGGGACAAAGAAGCGGCGCACCGCTGGCGTTCCCGGCTCTTTCAAGTCGATCCCACCCCCGATAGCCTCCTCCAACTGGCCGCAGCAGAACTCGCCCTCGGTCGCTCGGACGCGGCCGCCTCGCTCCTCATCGCCCAACGTCCGCTCCTCATCGCAGATGAATCCGCCCGGGCTCGGGCCGTGGAACTCCTCCTCACCACCGGCCATCCCGATGCCGCCTCCGAATTTTTGCGCCAACTCCAAGACGCCCCCGATCTGTCGAACCTCGCCCGGCTTGATTTCGCCCGCAGCCGCATTTTAGCCGGTGACCGCGGGGTCGAACCGTTGCTTTGGGAAATTTGGCGGGCCAGTCTTTTGGAGTCTCGCCTCCCTGCCACCGATGCCACCCCGCGCCCTGCCGAGCGCGGTCCCCATTGGTGGTCGCTTCCGCCGTTCGGTCGTCTGCAACCGCTCGTGCTGGCCGCCCGGCAATATTGGCACAACGGCCTGGCGTTGGCCCGACAGATTCAGCTGCAACAACAGACCGTGGGCGTGGGGGGCGCTTTCCGGTCGGCTGCCACTCCGGTCACCGGAGCCCTTCCCCCCGTCGCCGTCACCCCCTCCGAGGCGGCACTCGAAACCGCCCTGCGCGCGCTTGTTTTATTAAAAATGCTGGCTGTCGCCGATCAGACCGAGGGGGCCTTCCTGGAGCGGCTCTCCAAAGCATTTGAATCCGCAGCCGTTTCCGACGAGGAACGGCTGGTCCAATGGCTCGCCCTTGATCTGCCGGAGCGGGGTGCGACCGAAGCGCTCCCAATTCTCCAGTCCCCCACCGCCTCGGAATCGGCGCAGACTTTCGCCCTTGCGACGGCTTTTCAACTCCTGCTGGAAAACCGGCTGTCGCCTGAAATCACGGCGCAACTCCGTCCTACGGTCGAGGCGTTGGCCCAGGAGCGAATGACCTCGCATCCCTCGCAACGCACGGCCTGGCAACTGGCCTTGCTCGATCTCTACGAAGCTGTCGGCGATCGGGAAGCGTGGCAAATCGTCGTGCGTTCCCACCTGGAATCCATCGACAAAACCGATCCCATCGCCGTCGTCCGCGGCCTGACTGCCGCCCGTCGAATCGGTGAATTCGATACCGCCCTCACCCTGCTCGAACAGCTCATCACCCTCCCCGCTTCCCCGGCCCGGTTGCAGGCCGACCGACTCGGAGCCCAGCTCGGCCTCGACCTTTTAGCCGCCGAACTCC
>CAZSPO010000705.1:0-430 GCA_964608775.1 uncultured Chthoniobacterales bacterium
ACGGTGCGCTTGCGGGCATGCTGGAGCTGCAAGGGGGATGCATTTGCTGTAGCATTCAGACTGACCTGCTGGATGCACTTTTGGAACTTTCTCAGCGCTATGAGCCCGAACATATCTTGATTGAGGCCACCGGGGTGGCCGAGCCGAAGTCCATTCTGGAGACCTTGTACTCCGGGAATCTGTTTGGCCGAAGAGGAACCGATTTTCTGAAAGTTTCCAATATGGTGACCGTTATCGATGGTGGAAACTTAGGGCAATATTTTGGCTCACCGGAAAGCACTGGATCGGTTCGCAGGACGCACCTTCTCCCGAACGATCCTCGCCGCCCTCTCCAAGAACTGCTGATGGAGCAGATTGAGTGTGCCGACATCTTGCTCATGAACAAGATTGATGAATTGGAGAGCGCTGATGAGCAACGTCTTCAATCTTA
>CAZSPO010000705.1:440-1523 GCA_964608775.1 uncultured Chthoniobacterales bacterium
TTATCTCAATGACCTGAATCATTCGGCCGAAATCTGGCCATGCAGTTTCGGCAGAATCGATGTCAAAAAGCTGATGCAAGATCATCGTTTCCGCGAGGCGAAGACCTTGAGCGGCGCAGGTTGGCGGCAGGCGATCCTCGAAAATGAAGCTGGGAGGAAGCTCGGATGGAAGCAGGTCGACAAGAAAAATCAAAAGCATTCGATCCTACATCCTTACGCTGCAAACCACGACCATCCTCCTGGTGGAAGTGATGCCTGCAATCATCACCATGGTCACGAGGCACATGACGAACACGAGCAACCTCACCATCATGACCATCACCATAAGGACTACGGGCTCGAAACCTTCGTTTTCAATGCGAGAAAACCCTTCGTCGAATCCCGGTTTTTGAAGGCCATGCGAACAAACTTGCCGGGGGTTATCCGGGCTAAAGGTTTCTACTGGACGGAACGCGTCCCTGAACGTGTGGGCCTCTTGTCCATTGCGGGGAGACTGCTTCGGGCCGACTACCTCTCCGAATGGTGGCATACGGTGGTTCAACGGGGCGAAGCCGATCTGGACGAACTTCCCGAAATCATCCGCGAGTCTTGGTTGCCCGTTTTTGGGGACCGCCGACAAGAGCTTGTGTTTATTGGAATCGATCTTGACCGGGATCGGATCGAGAAGGCCCTTACGGATTGCTTTGTTCATGAGAGAGCTACCACTGAAAAACACCCATGAGCCACTGGCGGCACGCAACACAAGTGACTCTTTCATCGCGACATCGGCGTTGGCAGTCATTGTCGAATTCCCGGAGAATTGGGGCTATGAGGAGTTTCGCAGATGCCGAACCTTTGATGAGGTCAAGTCGCTTGCACGATCGAGAGGGCTGAGGGCGACGAACGATTTTGGCCGCATCCAAGTGTTTCGGTGCGGAAGGCTGATCGGCAGCTTCTGGCTTTTCGACTAAGTCGCTTGGGTTCGATCTACAATTGAGGCGGATTGGGAGTGTCGCCGTAAACCGCGACGGGATCGAAGGCTTTCCCCTCCTCAATGCACTTCAGGAGAATAGCTCCTTTCACGTTTCCTATTGGGACTTCGCG
>CAZSPO010000706.1:0-1503 GCA_964608775.1 uncultured Chthoniobacterales bacterium
CGGCCTGACGGCCGCTGGGGAAGAACGCAGGGAGGCTCGCCTCCCTGCACCCACCGTTACTTTTCTGACGGAAAATGGTAGGGTATCAATGTGCCGCAGATCGAGGTTGCCTGGGATCCGGCCAAGGCCACATCAAATGTCGCGAAGCACCGGGTGACCTTCGCGCAGGCCGCTTCCGTGCTGCTCGATCCATTGGCACTGACGGTGCTCGACACCGAGCATGTCGCGCGCGAGGAACGCTGGTTGACGCTGGGCATATCGAGAGAAGGCAAGCTGGTGGCCGTGTCGCACACCTACACCACGACAGGCCCGGACTCCGCCACCGTGCGAATCATCTCCGCCCGCGAGCCAACCCGCCACGAGCGCCGGAAGTACGAGAGTGAGCCGATCTGAACGAACGACGGAAAAGACGAGCAGAATGGCAAACACACCGAAACCAGAAGCCGACGACATGCCCGCTGAGATCGACTTCTCCAAGGGCACTCGCGGCAAGTTCTTTAAGCCCGGCACCACACTGAAGCTCCCCGTCTACCTCGACCCCGAAGTCGAAGCCTACCTGACAGCCCGCGCGACAGCCCGCGGCATCGACGTCGACCAACTCGTCAACGACCTTCTCAAGAAGGACATCGAACTCATTGAGGTGGCGGGGTAGTGTGAATCGGACTATCGTCGTCCTGTAGGTCAAAGTGGGAGGTGTTCCTCAAACCGCAGGCATCTTTTTTCCACAGCCACCGATCCACGCGAGCGTTAGACCTAGCGTGGATCGGCGCCGCAAAAACGCAACTAGGGGTTGATTAAAGCCCCCTATTGCGTCATTATAAGGAGGTCGATGAGCGCTCGCAGGAGCATCAGCACTGCGATCGCAAGGTCGATGAGCTTGAAACTCACTCCGCTCTCCATCTCATTTGGGCATTGCGGGGCTGGGTGGTAGCGGGGGGCCGTCATCGTAAGTTGGCGCTTGCATCTGACGGTCCTCCGCTGCTTTCGGTTTCCGTTGCACTTTCACATTGCATCTCTCCTTTTCTGGCGACTGGCATTGGCGCTATTCCGTGTCTATGCGCCGACACCCTCAATGTAACAGTTTGGAGCGATCTTTCTACCCACAATTGATTTCGATTCGCGTAAAATACAATCGAATTCTAGTCCCGCGCTCCTTGGGAATTGCGTCCGAAGTACTTCAAAACGCCGGTGGGATTTTTGCGTCGGCAGTTGACCCGCGAGACCTGCTACCCTGGGTAGGACCCTCGTCGGGCCAATCGCGGCGCGGACCGCTTCCGGGGCGAGTTGAAACCGCCGCTTACCACGTAACGACAAAACTGGCGGTCGCCCTATCGCCGTATGATTTTGTGATCACAACAGAAAATTCGGTTCCAGGTACCGTTTTCCCGGTTCTCGTCAACGAACGCGGCGGCATCTCGCCCGAAATGGCGTTGCGCCTCGCCAAGGCTTTCGGCGGCAGCGCCGAAATGTGGATGCGACTGCAGGCCACCTTCGACCTCGCCG